>JACQSP010000068.1 GCA_016205905.1 Candidatus Woesearchaeota archaeon | reverse complement strand
CTATTTAAGGTTATATGGCACCAACTGAATTCATCTTGAATGTTATAAAATCTTTTATTGCACTTTTGATTATTCTGGATCCTTTTCTTTGCGTGGTTGTATTTATTTCGCTTACAAAAGGAATGAATAAAACAGAAAAGGCAAAACAAGCATTCATAGCTGTGTCTGTTGCATTCGGCTTATTAATATTCTTTTTGTTTTTAGGATTATGGCTGTTAGATTTAATGGGAATTTCTTTCCCAAGTTTTATAGTTGCTGGAGGAGTTATACTCCTGATACTTGGTGTTCAATCTGTATTAGGCATTGAGTTTTCAAAGAAAGATAATAGCCATAAGAAAGTTGCTGCAATAGTAATAGGCACACCATTGCTCTCAGGGCCCGGCGCTATGACTACTGTTATAATTCTCTCGCAACATTATGGATATTGGCCGCCTTTAATTGCGCTGATATTATCTTTGGGAATAACATGGATAATGATGATTTGGTCAGAAAAGATTACCAAATTAATGGGTGCCAGATTAATCGAAGTTATCTCAAGAGTTCTCGGCCTAATTCTTGCAGCTTTGGCGATAGAATTCGTCAAGAATGGAGTAAGCGAGATGATAAAGGCATTTAAGTAATGCGTTTGACTATATAATTTAAGTAATGATGTTTAGAGAAAGACGTTTAACTGTTAATTAAATTAAATTCTACTGTTTTTATGAAAAACTTAATAAACTCTTTAATCTAATTTAATTTATTATGGCTCATGATATAAAACAACAGGTGATTGAAGAATTTGCAGGAGAAAACGCTCAACTTCTTTATATTAAAAAAGCGAAAGAGGGATTGTGGATATCAGAAAGCCAGGTCATCAAAAAATATTTCATAAAGAAAAGCGCAAAACTTTTAGATATTGGCTGTGGGACTGGAAGAACGACAATACCACTCTCAAAAAAGGGTTTTAAAATAATTGGCATAGACCTTGTTCCTGCAATGATAAAAAACGCAAAGAAAATTGCCAAAGAAATGAATTTAAAGATTGATTATAGAATTGGTGATGCTACTAATCTTAAATTTAACAAAAATTCTTTTGATTATGCCTTTTTTTCAAATCAGGGATGGACACAAATTCCAGGCAGTGAGAATAGATTAAAAGCCCTTAAAGAAACTTACAGAATTCTGAAAAAAGAAGGGAGGTTTATATTTACAGCTCACCCGCGAGTTTTTAACAGGCAGTTTTCTTTTTTCTGGATTAAACAATGGATAAGGTTTTACATATTGAAACCTCTTTGGTTTATTGGATTTAATGTTTCAGAGCAGGATTTTGGAGACAGATTTTTTGATAGGGAATCAAGCGACAAACAAAAAACTTACAAAACTCAACAATACATTCATATACCCTCTGTAAAAGAAGTTGAATGTGAAATTAAAAAAGCAGGATTTAAAATTCTTGAAATCAACGGGAATTTACAAATTTCTAAAACAGATGTCAGAACACACCCGCCTGTTTTTTATGTATGTAAGAAATAGTGCGTGCTGAAATCACGTTGTTAATTCGTTATATTTTATTAACATAATTTACCCCTCCGCTTGCGGCGAATGGGTAATTCATTTTAACCACATTAATCTATTCTAACTTATCTTAACTCTCCTAATCCAACCTATCATACCTTTCACCACTTAACCTATATACTCCACTATATAAATATATTTAAATAAACATTTTGAGAAAGATTAGTAAATAGTGGGGGTGGAAAAGGAGATGATTCATATTAGCTTTAGCTCAGACAAGATAAAAATTATGGAGGATTCATTAAAGGATGCCTTTAATGTGGTCAGGGAAGAGTTGGATGACCATAGGGAAGCAATAAACCAAAGCACTAACGAAATCCAGACTAATTATGAGTACCTCTGCAAGCTTGATTCTAAGATGGAAAAACTGGCTGAAAGAATAGATGAGCTAACTATGTTTATCAAACAACTCAAAGGACAGGAGCAAAAGAAGTTTATTGTTTCAAGATTAACGCGAAAAGAGCAGGAAGTCTTTCTTTTCGTTTACATGAACGAAGAAATAACATACAAAGAGATTGGAAGAAGATTAGCCTTGACAGAAGAGTTGGTGAGATGTTATATTGGAAATTTAACTGAAAAAGGCGTCCCAATTATAAAAAAGAGAATTGGCGAAGAAGAGTTAATTACTCTCGATCAAGATTTCAAAGCAGTGCAGGCAAAAGAAAACATTGTGGGAATAAACGAAGAAGTAAGCCATACTGTCCAAAATTCATGATTCTGGTTTGAGAATGAGTATATATTTTTCTTTTTTTTCTTTTTTTTAATTTTTTCTAAGAAGATGCAATTCTTTTTTTGTAGTTCCTGGGCGAAGCCACCCGTCTCATGAATTTAATTCGTTTATTTTTACAAATAGAGCCGTTCTAATAAAACTATCAAAAATACTTTAAAGAATAATTATGAAACTTGGAATTCGTCCTTAGAATACATTGTGACTGAAAGAAAGAGAAACTGAAAATCAACCAAATAAATTCTATTTGCGTTTCTTTCCCTTTTTCTTTGTCTGCTTTATATGCTTCTTCTCCTCTAACTTTTTCAGCATTATCTGATAATCTTTGCTTATTCCTTTGGTTTTTATAATCTCCTGTTTCTTGAACACAGCCAAGAATGGTTTCTCTTCCATTATTTTATTGAATTTGATATAATCACTAGGGATTGTTTTGCTGTCTTTAAAAAGCATTTCCTGCGCTTTTTGCTGCGCTTCTGTAGTTTTGTATTCTTCAACAACCAGGAATTCGTTTTTTCTGTCAGTAGCATGCGCAATATATCCATGAATAAATCCTTTTGACTTCTGCACAATATTGAGATGATGCCTCATATGCTTTAAAGCAAACGGCAATTGGCCGTTCTTTACTTTGAATAAACCCATACAAACAAACATATTATCACCTTTTTTATTGTTTCTTCTGTTTCTTTTTAATTATAATAAATCTAATTTATAAATATTTAGATTTTTATGGATTCATTCGTAATTTGCCCTCTTTTTTTGTTTCTACATTAAGCATTTTTCTTCTTCTCCAATAATTTCTTGCTAAACTCGTCAAAATCAGAATCTATTTTTTGGGTTTTATTAAATAGTTCATATTCTTTAAACGCTTTAAGTTCAGCCTGTTTAAATGAGATTTTACCTTTATCTTCCAATACTTTAAACTCATTAAATGCCAAGAATTTATTCACGCTTTCAGCCAAATTTTTCATTTTCATAACTGTTCTGTTTTCAATAATTCTTTCAATATAATCAAAAAAACTAGAAACAGTTCTCTCTAATTTCTTTATTTCATTTATTCCTAAATAATTTTTTGCAATTACAGAATCAGACTTTAAGATTCTGCCTTTTGGAGCATTTTTCCAAGTATATAGCCCCATGTTTTTTTTAGCGGCATCTGCTTTTAAATAGATTATTTCAGCCGCCGTTTGTCCGGTTATCGCATAATGAAACTTATTTTGGATTGTTGCATAAAAATCTTGAGTAATTTCTGATTGCGGATTATAATCAATACTGCATTCTGCAAAAATATCTGTTATTTTTTGATAAATTCTTCTTTCGCTTGCCCTGATTGAGCGAACTCTTTCCAAAAGCTCATCAAAATAGTCTTTTCCAAAATGTTGCCCATTTTTCAGGCGATTATCATCCATGGCAAAGCCTTTTAAAACATATTCCTTCAAGATTTTTGTAGCCCATATTCTAAAGAGAGTTGCTTGCTTGGAATTTACTCTATAACCCACAGAAATAATTGCATCAAGATTGTAATATTTAGTTTTATACTTTTTGCCATCAGAAGCAGTATGTTCCAAAAGGGAACTAACTGAATTTTCTTCTAATTCTCCGCTTTCAAAAATGTTTATAAGATGTTTTGTAATTGCAGGCCTTTGAACTCCAAACAAATCTGCCATTTTATCTTGTGTAAGCCAAACAGTCTCTTTGTGCAAGAATGCTTCAACTTTAACATTTCCTTCAGAAGTAGTATAAATAAGAAAGTCAGTAACTTCATCTTTATGCATCAATTCCTTTGTCACTTTAAGCCGTCCCCATAACAACATTCAAATTAATATAATCTTTAACATAGTTAATGAGCGTCTCTCTCCAATTCGAGTCTTCAAGCAATTTATTAATCTTGATTCTGGCTTCAGCTTCCTTACTTCTCATTTTATTCTTTTCTTCACAGAACATAATAAGCCCCCATATATAAGCAAATCTTTTTTACAAATTTGGATTTTATCAGTTCATTAATATCCTTAAGTGCTATTAGTAATTAAACATATAAATATTTCGCTTTTTGACTTTGAATTTTCTAATAGGCGCTATTCTTATTGATTTTATATAAACGCATTTAAAAAACTGTTAGATTTTAGTGGATTTTAATAAAGAACAGAGATTTATCTTGCTTTTATCAATACGTATGCTATTGCTCCACATTCTCTTGAACAAGCAACATCTGCAGAATCTATCCCTAATTTTGTAAGTTTTTCTTCAATCTGTTCGTTAGGTGGTCTTGTATCACTAAAAATACAACATGAATATTGAACGCTAAATAAACAGTTTGCGTTTTTAGATTTTGCTAGATCTACCATCTCTTTTTTCAGTTCATATAATCCATCACCGCAATGAACAGTAAGTAAAGTATCCCCTTCTCTGACGTCATTAGTAACCTCTTCTAATTTCTTCTTTTCAAATTTGAGGATGTCAATAGGACCAAAGCGCATTAAAACTTTTTGTGCAGAATTGTAGGCAGCATCAGAAGGGTCTACTGCCATAGTCTCTCTATGTGTTAGTGAAGCGCATGAATATGCCCATAGTCCAGAACCAAAACCAACATAAAATACTTTACTTCTTGGTGTAGTAATGTTTCCTCCAAGATAACTTACTGCTACATATTCGCTACAAAATCTTTTTGCTAGTTTGTGTGCTATTTTCTTGTTTGTTCTTTTTTTCTGTGGATTTGTGGAACTGCTATATTCATAGTACCAATTCTCATAAATTTCAAACACCTCTTTTTCTATTTGTTCCTGTTCTGTTAATTTACCCAAACATGTTTTTGCGAGAAATTTTTTGATTATTTCTTTACGCGTAGGTTCACTTTCTTTGTAATTAGGATTAAATGCTCTAACAATTATACTCTCTTTTTTATAATGATTAATATCAGATACTGATAAAAAATCATCTAATGTCATAAAATTTATCATTTATGAAAACCCCCATAATGTATAATAATTGAGATAAACATCAAAAAAAGGAATAAAATAAAAAAACAAAACCAGCTATTTACTCAACAATAAACTCTGGCGGCCTGTTGACTTCTATCTTTACATTAATGCTTTTTTCTTCTTTGCCGTCGCTTGCTGAGATTGTTACTGTGTGTAATCCTGCGTCGTCCTGTGTTACGGTTTTTGTTTTTGTAATCATCCATCCATCATAAGTTACTGTTACTTTATCGCCGTCTTCATCGCTAACAACTGGCTCTAAGGTTATTGTTTTTGTCTGGCCTTTGCCAACAGTGATGCTGTTTGCTCCTGTCATGTCAGCCATTGGCTTTATTGAAGGTGCCTTGTTCTTTAATTTAACCATAACTGTAAATGAAGCCTCATCTTTATCTTTGCCGTCGCTTGCAGTCAGTTTGACATTGTATGTGCCTGCATCTCCAACCTTTGTCTGCCATTTTCCGTCTGCGCTTAATGAGGCGCCGGTGTAAACATAAGTGATTTTGTCCTTATCCTCTTTATCAGCGTCAATTGCTTTTGCAGTTACTGTGACAATATCTCCTTCATAAACTTCAATGTCAGCAATATTATTTAATGCTGGCGCCCTGTTAACATTTTGTACTGTAATTGCAACATCTTTCGCTGAAGTTAATTCTCCATCATTTGCTTTAATTGTAACTTTATAATCACCGCTGTCTTCATACCCTGTTAATTTTGAATTAGATGCCATCCATCCGCTGTATTCAACAACAACATCCTTTCCTTCAGGATCTGTTACTTTTGGGCTCAGAAGAACAGTATCGCCTTCTTTCACAATCAATTTGTCATTGATGTCTATTATTGGCGCTTTATTCTTTGCCTTGATAACAAGCTTAACCTCTTTTGCTACCTCGCTCTTTCCGTCAGTAGCTGTAATTGTTACATAATATGTTCCTTCATCGCCTTCTTTTGTTTGCCATTCGCCATTATTATTCAATGGAGAAGAGAATTTGAATGTTACTTGGTCATTGTCCCTGTCTGTTGCTTTCGGAACAAGCTTAACTAATTCTCCTTCTGTGTATACTTTTTCAAGGACTGATTCTTTAGCTGTGCTGTCGTCTGGGTTTGCTGCATCTGCACTAGTTGTATCTTCTGCATCAGTTGTATCTTTAGCTGCATTTACTGCGTTTTCCTCTGTTTTTTGAGTGTCTGCTATTTCTGGAATCTCTTTTTTAATCTCATCTGCAACTTTTCCAGTAACACCAACTTCTGTGTTATCTTCTGCAGGGGTTGCTGTATCTGTTTGGGCTGTGTCCTGTGCCGAAGAAGACTGGCAAACTAACTGCTCGCCTTCTGCCTTTAATTTATCTATCTCGCTTGCCTTAGAGCATCCTGTAATAATCCCTAATACAAGCAAAGAAATCACAAACAATACAAATATAGAAATCTTTAATTTATTTACTCTTTTTTTCATGTCTCTGCACCTCACTTCTCTAGATTATTTATTTTCTTATAAATATATGCCTTATTAAGATATTCTACTAAAACTTTCACTACTATTTAAAATTTATTGTTCTCGAGGAGAAAATGCGGGAAATTCGTGAGCAGGTGGTGATGATTTAAAGAGACTCACAAACCCCTTATACTTTTAATGTTTTTTAATAGAATCGGATTATCATTTAATATGTAACTTCTTCAAAGTAGTTAAAAAAACAAAACATTTATATATATGTAAATCAAAACAGCAGTATAATGGATACAAAAATATTCACTCCAGAAAAAGTAATTAAATATGCTGAAACAAGGCTTTTTGGCAGAAATGTAGCTCCAGAAATGGCAGCAAAGATTGAGCTGCATAACGGAGCATTACCTTCACAGTTAGAGCAAACACTTGAAAAAAGATATAGTTCTAAATCCACTACCAAATTCGTCACAAGAGTTCAGCAAACAAACGGTAGGGAGCCGATTTATTTTGTTGACGGAACTTTATTTATACCGCAATTCAGCGGATTTGGCAGAAGCATAAGATATGAGCGGATGATTGAAGCTTATATACAGGCAATTAGCCAGAGAGATGGCAGAAAGATTTTATTTGAAGCTCATGATTTAGAAAATGACTCACGAAAAACAGACCAATCTTATTCTAATAATGCTTATGATTTTGTTGCAGGAATGTTTATGCCGCATGGAAGATATGAAGATCGACGTGTTTTTGCCGGTGATGATATAAAAGATATTACCACTATTATATTTGGAACACCAAGTGCAGTTAGAAAAGCAATCAGAGAAAATGGAAAAGATGCAAAAAATGCTAAAGATGCAAAAGGTGCAAAAGTTGTAGCTGCAAATATTCTGGCTGCAAATGTTTCAGCATATGGCAACAGCGAATATCTTGAAGCGCAAATCTTAGAGATAAATAATCAAAGAGTTCTTAATATAGGATATGTATTTGCAGATCAAGCAGGAATAATTATTGAAAAAATATTGAGAGAATATAATTCATTGGCGTGCAAAGCATGCAAAGTTCATCCAAAACCTAATGCCCATCCACAAGAAGCTGAACAGTCTGCATCAACAATAAACAAATCATTTCCACAAAAAGATGAACAACACTCACAACATCCATTAACAATAAATATGTATATGTTTGGCAGAGTTGGCGGCCTTTCAGATAATGCGCAAAGGCATCAGCTTGTTTATCCTGTTGGCATTATTGATTGGATTGACCTTAATGAAGGGAAAGTTCTTGAATATCCAATGCATAATGTATTTGCCCATAATCATAATGAAGATGCCAGATTTAATGAATATCACAGAAGTAACGATGATAACAAAAGTAATGAACGCAGCAGAACACCTAATAATATTAATGGTTTAACAGGGCTAAACCTTAATGTAGTTTCAGTTGTAGACGAGACAGTTGAGCAGCTGGAGTTAGCCAAACAAAGAGGATGCATTTGTATTGAAATGGAAACAAGAGAATCTGTAGAAGCAATCAATCAGGCAAGAAGAAGATATCAGCAATTAAAAATAAATTTTGGTTTTGTCGGCTATGTTTCTGATATTCCTCTTATAGGTGATACATTAGAGCAAGAGCTTGACTCAGACAAAGGAGAGCAAGATGCTGTAAATGTTATTCTGGACAGAATATAAGATTTAACTGGGATTTCCCTTTAGTTCATACTTTCTTCTTTTACTTCCTCTTTTCTTCTAAATCTCCAATAACATTAAGTGGCTGTCCTTTGGTTACATACAATTCTTTGCCAAGCGGAAAATCATATTTTAAATGATGCCCGTCAATAAAAATACATAATGCCCTTGTTAGAGAAGTTAATGTTAATTCTTCTGCAAAATGTGGCTGTGCATTTCTCACTCCTCTTTCAATGTACTCAAAGTGAGATGCACTCAAATCCATAATTGATCCTTCTTCATTATACATAAATGCACTTGAACCTGCAGCTGTGCATACTAAAATGCCGCTCCCTTTATGCTCTAAATTACCACTTTCTTTATGCTCTATTATATCTTTGTGCCCTATTGTATCATAAGGGGTTATTAATCTGCATCTTGTATTTGCTGCCGGGCTTTGATGTGCAACAAGAATATCATTTAATACTAATTCGGGAAGAATCTTTCCGTCTAACTTAAGCTCCATTCTTGCTAATTTTGTTCTTTTGACTTTTTCTGTGTTTTCTATATTATCTATTACATATTCAAAATTATAAGCATTATCGGCAAAATTATAAGTATTGCTGCAGCAGAAAAAACCTGTGCTTTTCTCTGGATCTGAATTAACACCTAATAATAGCGTGTCTTTTACATAATGTGATACTTCTAAAAAAGTGCCGTCGCCCCCTACAGATATAACAAGATTCTTATCTAACAATTTATTTGCTGTAATATCAGCTCGATATGTTGAGTCAAAGTTAATATGTTTTGCGCTTAGAACAGAAAGTACAGAATCTAATGAACGCATTTGAACATCGTGACTCTGTCTAATAGAAACAGCATCAGAGCAATCAGAGCTGACAAATTTTACTACATCAATGTCTGATGATGCCTTATATATTTCATATGCACTTTTTTTGTAAACAACTAATACATTATTCATCTTCTCCTCACATTTAATGATATTTACTTTTAATGAGATTTACGTTTAAAGGTATTTTAAGGTTTAAAGGAAATCATGCACCTTTTTTAAAGATATTCAAAAAAAGATTAACTTTCGTACAAATTAATCTTTTCAAACATATCTCTCAGCCATCGCACTAAATAGATTTAACGCTGAAAGCAGGGATTCCCTTCTCATACAAATATCGTCTCCTAACATAAATGTTTTATATCCCATTCTAAGTAAATTATCCACATCGCCGATATCATTGCATGTTGGCTCAAGGCTGTGTGAAAATGAATTAAACAATCTCGACGCAACAATTGCATCCTTATCCTTTTTGAGGATTGTTTCAACTGCATCAATTATTTCATGCGGTTTTGACAGCTCGACATACAAATCTCCTCTTGCTGCCATTAATCTTGGCTTAATACCTTTATTTTCATTATTTTTATCCCACACATTTTTAACATAATCCATGCCTTTATTCGATTCAATCTTTGCAACAGTCCTTGCTTCTGCATCAAGCTTGTACAGCGCTTCTATGTCTTCCTGCTTTTCTGTAAAAGAAAGCATGTAATTATGAATGCCAACCTTACATGCAGATTCAATGTAGCGCTTGTCAGTTTCTGTCAAAAACCCTTCAATTGAAAGCGATGGGTGAACAATGTTAATTGATTCGCCTGGTCCAACAACCCTTTTTGGCCCTTCAAGCATAATGAGCCTGTCACCATCTACTTCTACAACAGTTGCCTGCTCATTTCCGTCGCTAAAATATGCTGTCACAGGTGTTTCAACTTTTATGCTGTGGCTTATTTTTATCTCTGTGAATGGCGGAACCCAATACTCTTTAACCCGCAGTTGTCTGCATTTTAAGTCAATCCATAATTCTTTATTGCCTGCATTCTTTGTTTCATCATCTAATCGCTTAAGCATTTCCTCGAGTGATCCTTTGACAGGCATAACAGTATTTAATCTAAGACCAGATACTATTTGATGTCGAGCAACCTCTCTAATAAAAGGCGCATAAGGCGGTATGGTAGCAATTGCTCCGATGCTCATTTTCTCACCTCGCTATGATTATTTAATTATGATGTTAGACGTAAGACGTTAAACGCCAGACGTTCGTTTGACGTATGACAACGTTAGACGTTTAGACGTTGGACACGACATCAAACATATGTTAGATGTCCTACGTCAAACGTCCCACGTCGAACGTCAAACATTTTTTATTCATGTGTCGTCGTCAAGTCTTTTGCTCATCTTTACTCTGCTTCCTTTGCTGCCTTTGCTACTCTTGCTTCCCTTGTCAACAAGCAAAGATTTGCCGGATGCATTTGGGTCAGGCGCAGGTATGTATCGAATTGAGTCCACTACCTTTCCAACTGTTTTGCTGTCTTGTCTTGCAAGCATACTTTTGCTGAAGTCGCCAAACTGGCCCCAATATCTTGCAACAATTGCCATTGCAACATCCACTGCACGATCAGCACTTGGAATGTCGACGATATGCTGTATGCCAATTGCATCAGCCCAGTATTGTTTAACCTCTTTGGTTATTCCTTCGTCGCCGTGGCCGTATGGCTTTTGGAGATAGAACAGATTGAATTTTTGGTTTAATGCCTTCCATACATCCTTAGAGCTTACTTCCCCCTCCAGTTTTATGCCTAAGAAATGCTCTGCTTGCTTTTGGGTAACTATTTCGTAAAACTTCTCGTCGCCAAACACAAACAAGAAAGGTGATTTGGCTTTTGGTGTTTTGCAATTGTTCAAAATGTGGTATGCAGCTAACTCATAACTCTCGCTAACTTGCCCGCCGCCATTGCCTTCAGGATAAAGCGCTTTGATATGGTCGTCAAGAGTTAACCCTTTTCCAAAACTGTTTATCTGGTAAGGAAACCTGTCGCTGTTTGCGTCGCCAATTACACCAAAAGCAATTTCTATATCTGGCTTGTACTGTGACAATGTTTGGTACAATAATGGCGCTCTGTCAAAAAACTCAGCAGGCCATCCAATCATTGAGCCTGTACCGTCAACAAGAAACACAATTGGGTTTTCACTGTCTGTGGTTATTATCTTGTTTTTTGGGCTGACTAATTTCATATCTGGACCATTTGGCCGTGTATAGGTTCTTGGCCCTTTCTTGTCTGCATCTGCAGCGAGCTTGTCTAAATAAGGGGCTCTTGCAGAGTCATACTTATATGCTCCTGGACTTTTCCAGTCTTTTGTATCGTTTCCCCAGCTGTACATATTCTCATCCTCCAGAGCTATCGCTAGCTCAAATTTTGTCTGATTTATTTGGAAAAGCGAATACTGTGACTTTTAGGTCACAGATGAAGTCTTTTCCAAATTTAAAAATGCCGACAATAAATACTGCAACCTTTAGGTTGCAGATTGTCGGCATTTTTTTTATTTGTTGTAAATACCCCACCGCTTGCGGTGATTGGGTTGAAAAAATGTTTTTTGGGTATTTACAACACTGAAAATCCCAACTAAATGAT
>JACQSP010000001.1 GCA_016205905.1 Candidatus Woesearchaeota archaeon | reverse complement strand
TATTTCAGCATGAAATTGACCACCTTGATGGAATCCTTGCCACAGATTATTTAGAGAATAATAAAAATATAATTCTTAGAGAAGAATGGGAAAAACTGTTTGTTCCGTCTCATAATCAGAAATCTTTATTTTAAGAAACTCCACACAACTTATCTAAACCCTTGATAGTCATTCTCCTTTCCGAATGTTTATATGTATGTTTGTCGCAAATATTAATAATATTTTTAACATATTCTTTATTGGCTTCTTTTTTCATAAATTTACCACTTTCCGCAACTGCAAATTTATAATAACGTACCTTTCAGCTGCTCTCCACTCTTTCAAAGCCATAATTCCCATTATGTTTTTTTGTTTCTTTTTCAATGATAGACGTAGTATTGCTAAGAATCTTTTCAGCGGACTTGTAATCTTCTGCAACAATATCCAGTTTGTAAATACCGGCGCCAAGATATTTAATTGTTATATTGCTTCCACCAGCAGAAAGCCCTTTTTGCAGTATTTCTTTTATGACCTCAACACCGCTGCTTTCGTAAGTGCTTAGGGTTATTTTTCCTGAGATTGTAACTTTTGGCGGCTTTATTCTCTGTTTAACAAGATCAACGAGAATCTTTTCAACCTCGGAACTAATTCCTATCTTTGACAGTGAAACATCCCTTAAAGAAACATCCTCAAAACAAGAGTACATATTTGGGTATTGGGAAAATATCTTTGCCCTTAGCTCGTCATATAATTTTTTTACATCTGTTTTTAATTCTCGTGCAGCGAATTCAATAATCTTTTCTGCCTTTTGCTCAAGCTTGACTTCATTAAGTTTGGCTCTCTTCTGGCCTTCATTAACTCTTCTCAGGCTTACATCAATAAGCTTTCTGTCAGGAACAACCTTGAGAATAACACAAACAATAACCTTGCCTTCTTTTACATAGTCTCTGATATTTCTTATTCTTCCTGGAGAAACTTCGCTGATATGGAGAAATGCTTTTAAATCATATTCATCTAGCATGACAAAAACAGAATTAAAATGAACCTCTGCAACAGTACAAAGGACTAATTCCCCTTCAGTTGGAAGACCTGTTTTCTTATAAAACATTTTTTACCTCACTGATAATCTGATAGTAAATATTAAAGTTAATTGAGTTATTGAGTTAATTAAATTAATTGAATTAGTAAAATTTAATATTAAGTGTTTAATCCAACACTTCCAAAATTCTTGCTTTGATTCTGCTTTTTCCCCCGGTTGGAGCAACAAGCTGTTTATTGCAGACTAAGCATTTGACATCAATTGAGCTTTTTCCGAATGTAATCTGCTCATTCTTGCATTTTGGACATCTTATTTTAATGAATTTGCTTGTCGGTTCTCTTATTTCTTTCATGATTGTGCCTCCGATTGTTGAAGAGTAAATGTTTAAAACATTCAGAGTCCGATGGAGCTCTTCATGCCATTTGCTCTTCCAGTCTTTAGACTGTTTATATCATTGAAATTAGAGTTAATTTATAAATTTTGATATTTTGAAGTTGATTAGAACTATTTCATATTAAACATACAACTTAAACTATATTCTCAAAACAAAATAACAATCGCAACAACAACACCTGCTAGAATTAAAATATTCTTTAAATTAAGCCCATCGTCGTTTTTTGTAGTTGTATAAAGATTATTCATGGTAACAAATGGGTATAAGAATATTCTTTAAAAAGGTTGTGACAAATATGTGTCAAAAATGAATATTTGACTAAAAAATGAAGGTTTTGACTAAAAATAAGCAGAGTTTAGGGGTAAAACAATCTGAAAATACAAGAGAATGCTCAAAAGAAGAAAAAGGAAAGAGATACAAACAAAACAAATTCATCAACAAATTTATATATTCATTAACAAAATTCTTACATTAAAATGGACTTATATTTTGTAACAGGCAACAAACATAAGGTTGAGGAAGTAGAGATTGCTCTAAAAGGCAGCGGAATAAAAGTGCATCTCCTTGACGCAGAAAAGATTGAGCCAGAAGACTGGAAGCTTGAGGATGTCGCAAAAAACAACGCAAAAAGAATCGCAGATGAAACCGGCAAGACAGTAATTGTTGAGGACACAGGTATTTTCTTTGAAGCGTTTGACAATTTTCCAGGCAACAGGCCAAAAAGATGGTTTGAGACGCTTGGTTATGAAGGCTTACTGGGAAAATTTAAAGTTGGAACACCTGAAGAAATAACTAACAGAAAAGCACATTTCAAAACAATCATAGGTTATTGCGAGCCAGGCAAAGATCCAATTCTATTTACTGGAGAACTGCACGGAAAAATTGCGAAAGAAGCCAAAGGAACAGATGCCAATGTTATGCCATATGAAAGAATATTTGTTTGTGAAAGGAAAAACTCTGATGGAAAAAATGAGATTAAAACCTTATACGAATATTCTCGAGAAGAAAAAGGTAAGTTTAGCCACAGAGGAAAGGCGTTTAAGAAATTGAGAGAGTTTTTGATGAAGAATAAATAATTAATTTTCTTATTAATTTAAACATCTATTTTTCGTATAAATCTTAGATAATATAGTACAAAATAGTATGTGCATAGCTCTCATTTGAATTATGCTACTGCCAGTTGCAGTGGCGGAAATCAAGATGTAATAACGTAGGATTTCCGTTTCCTGAAAGATAAAATAAGAAATGCCACTGCAACAAATTTGAGGCAGTAGCATAATCCTTAAAAGAGCTATGCACATACACAAAATAACAATATTTATATATTAGTTGGAACAAGTGTTCTATAAAGGTGGCAAAACTGGTAAAAAATGCTATTAATATACAAACAGTACAAACAGATGCTACAGAGAAAGTAAAACTCGATGACAAGGACATCGCAATTTTAGAGATTCTTAAAGAGAATTCTGCTTATACCACACGAGAAATAGCCAAAAAAACTTTGCTGCCTGTGACAACTGTCCACAATAGAGTAAGAAGGCTCAAGCAGGAAGGGGTCATTAAGCACTACACTATAGAGTTGGATGCCACCATGGTTGGCAAAACTGTAGCTGCTTACATATTGGTAAATGCTGACCTCAAATATTTGAAGGAAAAGCATAAAAGCCAGTATGATCTTGCAAAAGAACTGAAAAAGCTCTATTGCATAGAAAAAGTGGACATAGTTACGGGCGGCACTGATTTGGTTGTTTTTATAAGAGTCAGCAGTATTAAAGAGTTAGATGAGGTTCTTCTCGGAAAGATTCAGCTTGTTGACGGAATTGCCAACACAAAGACACTGGTTGTGCTGAATGAGAGTTGATTGTGATAAAAAATTTCTTAAATTTGTGAGTGATATAGTTACCCACAAAAGGAGTTAGTGCATTGTTATGCTTAAATCACCTAAAAATTAAGTTGATTGACTATAAAACCGAAAGATTTAAATATATGACTTGATAAATCATATAGTGGGAAATTAAATGAAGACATTAATTGATGGTTTAAATGAGTTTTATGGTGAAAATATACGGCTCGTTAAAACGCTTATGAAAAGAGAATCACCTGAAGAATATCCAGAACTGATGAAATGGGCGCTTCAGATGCTCTACTTTGATGGAGAACAATGGATAGAAATCTGCAGAATTGATAATTATAATGTCGGACATAAATATTTACACATTTGTTATGTCCGACAAATATAGTAAGTGACACGATTTGTATAAAAATTTACGTCACTTACTATATATGCATGAAAGCCAAAAGGGTAGCCATGTTCATACTTACAAAAAAGAAGAAGTTAAAAGAATTGATATTACTTTTCAAGAGGCTGATAAGGCAATAAAAGAAATCAGCACAAGAATATTACAGGAAAAATTTAATGAACATATTAACTTTGGAGATGATTAACATGAATTGTAAAATTAAAGTTGTCGAGTCAATAAGCCAGTATAATAAAGAGATGAATGAAAAAATAGCCAAAGGAACTCTCAATAAACCTGAAAAAGGAATAATAATGACACCGCAGACATTTAGTAAAGTGTTTAGTCCTGAAAGAATAAAGCTGCTGCAGAGGATTTATAAAAATAATATTAAAAATATATATCAGCTTGCCAAAGAATTAGATAAGCCTTATGAAGTAGTCTTTAGAAATATAAAATATCTTGAAGGAATAGGACTAATAAATATAACAGAAAAGGATAATAAAAAGATTCCACGAGTAACTTGCAAACTATCAATAGATATGTTTACAAGAGAAAAAATTGAAGCGTGATTGAAATATAAAAGATAACAAAAGTAATTATCTGAATTTGTTGTAATTTGCTAGATATAAACTGTATTTATCCACTCTAACAGCAAAATATTAAAACACCTAAAATTATTCTCGCCTTATGCACACAAAATCATCTCTTGCAATCGAATTAAGCAAGCTTAATGTATTTTCCAAAGCAAAAGTTAAGCTTGAGCAATATCCAACTGACAGCGAAATAGCAGCTGCAGTCTTATGGACAGCGTATATGAACGGCGATATTCAGGATAAAGTAATTGCAGATTTAGGCAGCGGAACAGGTATTCTCGGCATAGGCGCATTATTATTAGGCGCAAAGTTTGTTTATTTTCTTGATATAGACAGGGAAGTGCTGGATGTTTTAAGAGAGAATATTGAAAATTTTAATAACCCACCAATCAAGAGAAACAGGTACAAAGTCATCCATAAGACAATAGAAGAAATAAATAAAGAGTATTTTATGAGCCTGCATGCTGATGTTGTTATTCAGAATCCTCCTTTTGGCACAAAAGAAAAACATATAGACAGATTATTCTTGGAGAAAGCATTTGGTGTCGCGCCTGTAATTTATTCATTCCACAAAACAGCTACAAAAAAATTTATTGAAACCTTCTGCAGAGACAATAATTTTATTCCAAAACAGATTGATGCATTTAATTTTCCATTAAAAGCCACAATGAAATTTCATAAAAAGAAAATTGAGAGAGTTGAGGTTGGATGCTGGAGAATTGAAAAGAGTATAGGAACAGATATACACAAAAAAGGTGGAAATATAGAAAAAAACGAATATAAAGAAAAAGGGGATATATTCACAGATGAAGAAAACATGCAAAATGAAGAAGCGAAAGATAAAGAAGATATGCCAGCAGAGGAAGAAAATTTAGAGAAAAAATAAGAAAAGAAAATAGGTTTACAAAGGAAGAGAATATGAAAAAGAAAGAAAATAAGGAGAGCACAAAAACCTCGGCAAAACCTGCAACAAAAGACTGGAGCAGTGATTTTGTCCATTACTGGAAAAATTATAAAGTGCCGGCAAGAGCATCTCCGTCTGATTTAAGGCTCATCAAAAAGAAAATTTTGGAAAAGATAGCACAAATAGAAAAGGCAGGAGGAAAGAAAGATGACATCAAGGTTCTTGTGCTGGGAGCAACGCCAGAATACAGAAATTTATGCGGCGAATTAGAAATTCCTGTTACTCTGTTTGATTTCAAAAGATATAATTATGAGTATTTGGCAGCAGAAGTCAATAACAAGCCAAAAGAAAAGTTTATCGAGGGCAACTGGCTGACGACAATACCTGAAGAGAAGTTTGACGTTGTTCTCGCAGATAATGTGTTAGATGTGGTTATGAGAAATGATATACCTACTCTTCTTAAAAACATTTCGAATACACTAAAAAAAGAAGGACTTTTTATGCCCAGAACATATATAAGAGATAAAGACGAGCACTGGACAGGCGAAAAAGTAATTGAAGAATACAGAAAAGAAGGAAGTAAGAAGCCATTTTATACATGGGTAATTAGGAATTTTTACCTCTCTGCGTATGATTCCAAAAAAGAATTTGTAGTGTTAAAAGAGGTATGGAAAGTAGTAAGCTCTCTTCATGATAAAGGGCTCCTGACAGATGAAGAACTTGAGATATGCAGAAATATTTCTCTTAATCGCGAGTTTAAGTTTCATATTCCTTTAAGAGAAGATCTTGACAAAATGTTGAAGCAATTCTTTTTTATCAAAGAAATATTTTTTGGCACAGAGCCATATTTAAAAGGAAAACTTTCACTGCATGTGCTGGTGAAAAAATAGTTGAAAAGAGAAAACAAGATTCCTACCCAAAACTAAAGAGCAAAACAATAATTTTGAAAAAATGAAACAAGAAGATATACAGAAACCAGAACTTAAACAAAAAGAAGAAAAGCATAACTGGACAGATGATTTTGTACATTATTGGAAATATTATCTTGCGCCTTCAAGAATTTCTTTGTCAGAAAAAGAATTTATAAGAAACAAGATTGAAGAAAAAATAAAAAAATATGGTTCAGGCAAAAAACATTTAGTAAAAATTCTTGTGATGGGCGCAACACCAGAATACAGGCAATTATGCGGTGAGATGGATATTCCTGTCACTTTATTTGATTTCAGCAGGTATAATTATGAATATCTTGGCCAAGAAGTTAAAAACAAGCCAAAAGAAAAATTTATCGAGGGCAATTGGCTGATGACAATACCAACTGAAAATTGCCTTAATGAGAACCATGATAAATACGACACAAGCCACTTTAACAAGAAATACAAAAAATACGACATTATTCTCGCTGACAATGCTTTGAATGTCGTCATGAAGAATAATCACTTGATATTATATGCCAATGTATGCAACCTGCTAAAAGATGACGGCTTTTTCATGCCGAGAACTTTTGTAAGAGAACTTAATGAAAGATGGACTGGCGAAAAAGTAATTGAAGAATACAGAAAAGAGGCAAACGGAAAGCCGCTTTACACGTGGACGTTTAGACATTTGGTGATGGCTGTATATAATTATAACCTAGGGTTTTGTGTGTTCAAAGATATATGGACAGAGATAAAAAAACTGCATGAAAAAGGCATTATCACCAGCAAAGAATTAGAAGAGTTCAGTAAGTGGTCAATGGAAAACAGAGAATTTAAAGTTTATGTTCCTGAAAGGGAAGAACTTAATAAAATGCTTAAACAATTTTTCACAATTAAAGAAACTTTTTTTGGCGCAGAGCCATACCTTAAAAATATGCTGCCGTTTCATGTGTTGGTGAAAAAAACAGTGAAGAATGGGGAAGTAAAGTGAAACAAGCGTGGGATGTAAAAGTTATTAAAGCATGCGAAGAAATAAGAGGGCCGCCTCGAGTTCCAACACAAGCAGAACTTAAGTTTTATGGAAAATATTTGGCTGAAGTAAAGAAAATATCTAAAAGAAGAAATATGTTAATACTCGGAGCCACACCTGAATTAAGAGACATTGCATTAGACAATGGGTTCAACTGCTGTTCTGTCGAATTAAACAAAGATGTTGCAGAAAAACTTTCAGAGATAATGAAAAATAAGAATAATCCACGCGATAAAGTCATAATTGGAGATTGGCTGGAGATGGATAAGAAAAGTGAGTTTTTTAATCTTTTTGACATTGTTTTAGGCGATGCGCCATTCATAAATCTGGCAACAACAGAAGATAATGAAAAACTAGCAGAAATATTATCAAAAGTTATTGCAAAAGGAGGTTATTTTGTTACACGCCAAGTTGTTTGGACAGATACATTTAAACCAAAAGAAAAACATGGATTAATTAAAGCATTCAGAAACAAAGAAATCTGCTGGCAGGATCTTTTTATGGAGCTAAGATTCTGGACATATAAACAAGAATGTTTTAATAATAAAACTTATCAATATGATGCAAAAAAGAATTTTGAATTGATTAATGCAGATTTCAAAGAAGGGCTGCTTAACAAAGAGGAATATGAATTGATAATCAAATTTAGGAATAACATAATCAATACAATTTATCCAGAAAAAGAGTTTGTATCATTGCTGGAAAATAATAATTTTAAATGTGTAACTGAATTTATTGACAAGAAATTTAAGTATTGCAGTTATCTGAAGATGTTTGTATTCAAAAAGGGATAATATAAAAAAATAAGAATTATAATATGAGGTACAAATAATAGAAGATAAATTCAAAAAGAAGTAATGTGAAAAAAGATTATTAAACAGAAAAATTATAAGAAGAATTTATAAAAAAGAAAGATTATTAAAACAGTTTGATGAAAATATGGGCGCGTCAATTATATCAAACCTAAACCTGAAAGATTATGTCCTAGTTTACAAGAAGCAGATATGCCCCTTTCCTGTCCTGCTTGTTGTGCCTGGGTACAATAAATTCATGAAGAAATATTTAGGTTTCCCTCTGGCAGAATTAGTCGTCCTTATTGATGATGGCATGTGGGCAGGGCATATTGAAATGAAGAATTGGAATGATGCAAAAGAGAAGATATTTGCATTATACCAAAAAAATCCAAAGATTATTGACGAGTTTATAGCTAAACTTAAGCCGCGAGCAAAAATGTTTCTTAATTTCACATCAAGCATAAAAAAAGATGGTTTAAAACTGTTTAAATTATCTGATAAAGAGCTTGCAGGATTATACAAAAAGTATTGTGATGAATACATTTCCAGTTATATGTACAGCGAACCTGCACCAAACCTTCTGAAAGATATTATTGAAAAAAAGCTTAAGGAAAGATTAATTAATCTTCTGAAAGATGAAGATAAGCTTAACAAAGTTTTCAGTCTTTTAACTATTCCTTCTGTGCTTGAACAGCCTTTCCCAATAGATTCTTTTGTTGTGAGGGAAGAAAAAGAGCTGCTTAAGATAGCTATCCTTGTAAAAAAGAATTATATGCTTGAGAAGAGAAGAAGCATAAATACCACAGAAGATATAGCTATACTTCTAAAGAAAAAAGGTGTTGCTGATTGTATTGTAAATGATGATATTGTAATTGGTAATATTGTAAAGAAGAAGCTGGAAAAACATGCTGAAGAATATGCATGGTTGCCTGTTGATTATAATGGCGAGCCGTGGACATTAGATAATTTTAAAGAAAGGCTAAATGAAATATTAAATGATAAAATATCGCCAGAAGAAAAGCTGAAAATCCTTATTGAAGCGCCAAAGAAATTAAAGAAAGAGCAATTGGCAATAAAAAAAGAGTATGATATAGACGACAAAATATTTTATGACTGCATAACTGCGCAGAAATGTATGGCTGCAATGGATATCAAGAAAGAAGTTTGCTCTACTTCTCATTATCATTTGCAGTTTTTGATGAAAGAAATTGGAAGAAGGTTAGGATTAACTCTTACACAGGCAAATTATCTTACACCTAATGAAGCTGAGCTGGCTTTGACAAACAACCAAACAGAAAATAAAAGAAAGATAAATGACATAAAGGTAAAAAACATAAAAAGCACAAGAAAAAAATTCACAAAAAAGTTTTTGAATGCAAGATATCATCAATCGTGTTATATAGAGGGAGAGACAGAAGTTAATTTTCTGGACAAAGATGATGAAAACGCAGTAAGAAAAATTATTGAGAAAGCGCCTGAAAGCAAAGACAAACTGATAGGCATATGCGGGAATCCCGGCTATATTAAAGGAAAGGCAAGAGTAATTTTAGAGACAAAAGATTTCCATAAAATGCAAAAAGGCGAAATCCTTGTAACCTCGTTTACCACACCTGAATTTGTCATTGTGATGAAAAAATCCGCAGGTATTGTCACAGATATGGGCGGCGTGACTTCTCACTCGTCAATTGTTGCCAGAGAACTTAATATTCCTTGTGTTGTCGGCACAAAGTTTTCAACAAAATTAATTAAAGACGGCGATGTTCTTGAGATAGATGCAGGAAACGGTGTTGTGAGGATTGTTAAATAGTTATTTGTTTAGTTCCGAGGCGCAGCCACACGTCTCACAAAAAATGTTTGAAAGTTAGAAAGCTTGACAGCTTGAAAGTGCGCTTTGCGCAGATAACTTTCGAGCTTTCAGACTTTCAAGCTTTTAAACAGTTTCATGTGACGGTGGACTG
>JACQSP010000062.1 GCA_016205905.1 Candidatus Woesearchaeota archaeon | reverse complement strand
GCTTAAAAGTATAGTAAATGCACTAAATTTTAATAATTAATCGTTGCATTTACTATATTGGGCGAATTAAACAAATTTATCAGATTATTTAATTCGCCAGCTATGCGCTTTACGCAGATAACTTTCGAGCTTTCAGACTTTCAAGCTTTCAAACAGTTTCATGAGACGGTGGACTTCGTCCCTAGAACGGATTGGGAGCGGAAGAATGGGATTAATCAGCTAACAAACAGTTAGTCAACAAACACCAATTCATCATTCCAATGCTCGTCTATCTTCCCATCTTTCATGTTTACAAAAGGCATATAATTATGGAACAGCCTGAACACTTCATCTATATGAATCACATCTGTGTTCACAACAGCATCTTCGCCAAAACGCTGCCTTATCTCAGGAACAATATCGCAGTTAAATATTTCAATAATATCAGACGATAATCTTGATTCAATTAATTTAACCAGAACAAGATTCCCTCCGCTTCTTCCGACATAACTGGAATGAATATGCCTTGCTTTATGCTTATTTTTAGAAGAGTTTAGTTTAAGAAAATCCATAAACTCTTTTCTTGAAATGCCATGAGCTAATTTTATTATATACAAATGTCTTCCTGAAAAAATGCGGGTGCCTGTTTCATTATTATCAAGCTCAGCAAAATATCTTAGGTATCCGTTAAGCTCAAGATTTTTTCTTTTTCTGTTAACGGTTTTAAGGGGAATGCTTGTGTTAAGAGAAATCTGATTATCACTGATTCTTGGATTCTTAATGAGCTCTTTAACTACTATCCGTTCTTGGTCATCTAAAACGTACTTTTCACCCTCTTTCAAGTTATCTCCCCCTCTTTCAAATTATTCCACTCTCTTTAATTTGATTTTAGACAATTTCAAGTTATTTTACACTCTCTTACTTATCCCACACCCCTCAAAATGACACGTTCATGTCACTTTTTAGGCTTACTTATATTTATATCTTATGTTTTTAACTTAAATCTGTCTATTTATTTACTTTTTCTTATTATATAATAATGTATATAAAGGAGGTTTGAAGGGAAGAAAGTAAGAAGGTTTGAAGGAGTTAAAGGTAAGAGGTAAGAAGTATAAGGTAAGAGGTACGATGATAACATCGTAGTCGTTCCCTCTTACCTTATACCTCTTACTTTTTACATTTTATTGTTTCCATCAAACCATAAAAAAGAGGCAAGATGAAAGTATTAATGTTTGGCTGGGAATTTCCCCCGCACAGTTCTGGTGGTTTAGGAACAGCTTGTTATGGATTGACAAAAGGGTTAACTAACCAGAATATAGAGGTTGTATTTATCCTGCCAAAAGCTAATTCTATGCCTGAAAAAACGCATGTCAAACTTGTTGTTGCAGACAATCACAAGAAAGCAAAAGAGCTAAAATGTGTAAAAGATATTAACGGCATAAAAATAAGAAATGTAAATTCATTGCTTGTTCCTTATGTTGATTCTAAATCTTACAGTAAAAGGTACAATAATTTTTACAAAGATTACTCAAAATATCACAAACATTCAAAAGATACAATCTACAGCCAGGATTTATACGAAGAGGTGGAGAGATATGCCCTGCTCGCAAAAGAAATCGCAAAAGAAGAGCAGCATGACATCATTCACTGCCATGACTGGATGACCTATGCTGCAGGAATTGAAGCAAAAAAAGTTTTAGGAAAGCCATTGGTTATTCACGTCCATGCAACTGAGTTTGACAGAACTGCTGGAAATCCTAACCAATTTATTTATGAGATTGAAAAAAAAGGAATGATAGAAGCAGATCATATTATGTCAGTCTCCCATTTTACAAAAAATAAAATCATACAGCATTATGGAATCCCCCCAGACAAAATAACTGTTGTACATAATGCAGTTGAATTTAGAGATAAGAAAATTTATGAAAAGATTAATGATGGCGAGCAGGTTGTATTGTTTCTTGGCAGAATAACCATACAAAAAGGACCTGACTGGTTTTTAGAGGCAGCAAAAAAAGTTCTGATGATAAAGCCAAATGTCAAATTTATCGTCGCTGGCTCAGGTGACATGGAAGGATTCATGATAGAAAAAGCAGCAGAGATGGGCATAGGCGACAAAGTGCTGTTTACTGGATTTTTGCAGGGAGATGACGTCGACAGAATTTATTCGATGGCTGACCTTTATGTCATGCCTTCTGTTTCAGAGCCGTTTGGAATCACACCTTTGGAAGCAATGAGAAACAACACACCTGTTTTAATTTCAAAACAATCAGGTGTTTCTGAAGTATTGAATCATGCGCTTAAAGTTGATTTTTGGGATATTGACCAAATGGCGAATAAGATAGTTAGTGTGCTTAATTATTCTTCATTGCATAATTGTCTCCAGAAAAATGGGGCAAAAGAAGTTGCAAACTTTGACTGGAATATTCCTGCTTCTAAATGTGTTAATGTATACGAAAAAACAGTTAAAGGCGCAGTTAATATAGGTGGTTGAGGATGGTTTCTGTCTGCTTCTACTTTCAGGTGCACCAGCCGCACAGGTTAAAGAATTACACAGTCTTTGATATTTCCAAAAACCATAATTATTTTGACGAGAAGATTAATGACGAAATAATAGAAAAAGTTGCCAGCAAATGTTATCTCCCAGCAAACAGATTAATGCTTGAGCTAATAAATAACCACAAAGGCAGATTTAAGATATCTTATTCAATCACTGGCACTGCATTGGAACAATTTGAAGCGCACACACCAGATGTAATTGAATCTTTCAAAGAGCTTGCAGATACAGGCTGTGTTGAATTTCTTAATGAAACTTATTACCATTCACTTTCATTCCTTAAGTCAAAAAAAGAATTTCTTCACCAAATAAATCTGCATAAAAGAAAAATGAAATCATTATTTAATGCAAGGCCAAAAATATTTAGAAATACTGAGTTAGTCTTCAACAATGAGCTTGCAACGTTTATTGAAAATCAGGGATATAACGGGATATTAGCAGAGGGTGCTGAACATATTCTTGGAGGAAGAAGCCCTAATTTTGTATACAGAGCGAAAACCACGTCTACAAAACCAGAAGTGGCTAAAATTAAGCTGCTTGTAAAAAATTACAGATTAAGCGATGATATTGCGTTTAGATTTTCAAATAGAGGATGGAATGAATGGCCGTTAACACCAACAAAATTTGCCGATTGGATTAATCGGATAAATATAAATAAGGAAAATAATGGTGAAATTGTAAATCTCTTCATGGACTATGAAACATTTGGCGAGCATCAGTGGGAAGAAACAGGAATATTTAACTTCATGAAAAAACTGCCAGAAGAAATATTAAAGAAAAAGGATCATAATAAATTTAGTAATCATAATAAACTTGAACTTAATAATTCTAACGAATTTCTGACGCCATCAGATATCATAAAAAAACATGACGCGAAAGATGAATTAGACTTTCATAATTTTGTCTCATGGGCAGATGTTGAGAGAGATTTGTCTGCATGGCTTGGAAATGATATGCAAAAATCTGCGTTTGATATGCTTTTTGAGCTTGAAAAAAGCATTTTAAGAACAAATAATCCTCAATTAATCAAAGACTGGCGAAAACTGCAGACAAGCGATCATTTTTATTACATGTGCACAAAATGGTTTAACGACGGCGATGTGCATAAATATTTTAATCCCTACGAAAGCCCTTATGATTGTTATATCGCATTTATGAATATTATAAATGATTTGAGGTATAGAGTGAAAGAAACATTATGAATATATCTTTTTGTTCAGTTCATGGCATGTCCAATACGTTCACGAATAAAAATAAAATGGTTTGAAAGTTAGAAAGCTTGACAGCTTGAAAGTACGATTCATATAGCGCACTTTCGAGCTTTCAGACTTTCAAGCTTTCAAACAGTT
>JACQSP010000061.1 GCA_016205905.1 Candidatus Woesearchaeota archaeon | reverse complement strand
TCATCGTACCTCTTACCTCAAACCTCTTACTTCTTACCTTTATTTGTGAACGGTGGACTGCGTCCCACAAACGTGCTGAGAGCAGAAAAAAGATGTTAAAAAGCAGAACATCAATAAAACAAATACAATTTATTATTAAAATAGATAACTTTCTCTAATATCTAGCTTTTTGTTAGCTATTATGTGACAAAAAATATACTCTCAAAATTTAAAGAGATTATCAAATCTTTCTTTTTTTGATTCTGTAGAAAGTTAATCCATCTCTCTTTTCAATCTGCTTGTGGATTAATACATTGTCACGTATAACTAAAAACTCATATAGATTTGCATTACAACAACTTAATTCATCCATTTTTGTTTTAAGATTTAGAATCACAGTATTAACGTATAGTATTAACATTTAGTCTAATACAGTATTAGCTCTCGACAGGTTTTAATCATTAAATAATTTAGTATAAATTAACAAAACCATTTTAAAAACTGTCTTGAATATACTAAACGTGATTAATTTTCGTACAAATTAATCACGTTTGTATATACAAAAGTGCAAAATAATGTTCGATTATTTTCACTTTTAGTATACTAAAACTATCCTGAAAACTGTTTATCTAAATCTAACCCCCACTAACTTAAGTTATGGAAATGATTCTTTAAATACTTTTTGGTGATTAGTTTAGGAAAAGGTATACTAGACTAGTTATTACTGTTATCAATCTCTTTTATTTTTTAACCTTTCAAAAGCATTTTAAATAAATTGCTGTTTCCAATGCTGAGTCTTAATTTAAATAATATATATTACACAAATAGAAATAATAAATAATCTAAGGAAGATACAATGTCTGACACTAAAAATCTTGACTTGATTTTGTTATACGACAAAAAGCTTAGTGATGAGGATATTGCAAAAGCCAGAGCTAAAGTTGATGAGGCAGAAAAAAGACTTAATGAGGCTAATCCTTATTTAAAAATTAAATATGATATCATGACAGAAGCAAGTGTAATGTGTCCTCATAGTTATTTAGGAGATAAAAAAGAATGGTTTAAGAATTTTGTTGCAGGATGTAATAAAGAATTTGCTACCTCGGTAAGGCATATGTTTGGATTGAATAAATATTTTTCAGCAATAGCTTCAAGGCAAGAATTTAAATGGTTATATTTTACAGAATTTGGTTTTACAGTGGAGGATACAAGAGGAATAACTTTAAAGAGAGGAGATAATCGCGCTCTTATTGATTACGAATTAGTGGAATATAGAGATGCAAAAGACGGTCCTGCACCAGATATTAATTTTGTTATTGCTCATGAAATTGGCCACATGCTTAATTTAGATCATAATAATGACTCTAACTATTGTTGTCGAAGAGAAGGATACTTGATGGGTATGTATGGCTTTAGATTAGATGAAAACGAGAAAAAGAGAATAGACTCTTATTTTTCAAGAAGGAGAACACTATCTACTTATTTTAAAGAAGTAATGAAATGTGTGGTTGAATATAAGAATTTCAGACATTTTTCTCCTTAATATTCATTTTACTCTTTTGTAGGTTGCCATATTTTCTATTCACTATTTCATCTTAAGTTAAGTTTATATATCCCTTAATTTATTTCACTTCTTATGGCAGATTACAACCCAAGAATCAAAGAAATTGAAGATGAATTAAAGAAAACAAAGTACAATAAAAAGACTCAGTATGCTATTGGCTTAATGAAAGCAAAGCTTGCCATGCTCAAAGACAAAGAGCAGGCAAGGGCAGGCAAAAAAAGCCTTCACCAAGGTTATGCGGTCAAGAAATCAGGAGATGCAACTGTTATCTTAATAGGATTTCCGAGTTCTGGCAAGTCAACCCTTTTGAATGCTCTCACTAATGCGCAATCTGAAGTTGCAGCTTATGAATTCACGACGCTGAATGTTGTGCCTGGAATGATGGAATATAAAGGGGCGAAAATACAGGTGCTTGATGTTCCTGGTATCTTAAGCGGCGCAGCATCCGGCAAAGGAAGAGGGCGAGAAGTTCTCTCAGTAATGATGAGTGCAGACTTTGTAATCATGCTGATAGATGTTAACAGGACTGAGGCGCTTGAAGCCATTAAAAAAGAAATTAATGATGCGCATTTGAGGCTAAACCAGGTAAAGCCTGACGTGAAAATCAAGAAAACAATGAGGGGAGGAATAAGAATAGGAAAAACTGTGCCTCTGCCTGAGCTTAACGACGAGACAATAAAGGCAATAATGATGGAGTTCAAATTAAATAATGCAGATGTTTTGATAAGAAGCCCGCTTACAGCAGATCAGTTTATTGATGTTGTCGAGGGAAACAAGAGATATCTGCCAGGTGTCATTGTCATGAACAAGATAGATATTTCTGATCCAACCATAACCACCAGTGATACTAAAGAAAATAAAGAAAAGCTGGCGAAACTTGCAAAAGAATACCATGTTGATATATGCATTTCTGCTGATAAAAAGATTAATCTACCTGCATTGAAAGACATGATTTTTGACCGAATGAATTTTATTAGAATCTATTGCAAGGAAGTCAATAAAAAAGCAGACCTCGACGAGCCAATGATTTTGAGAAAAGGCAATACATTAAGAACAATGTGCGAAAAGCTTCATAAAGATTTTGTAATGAACTTCAGGTTTGCAAAAGTTTGGGGCAAATCAGTAAAGTATGAAGGACAGAAAGTTGTGAAATTAGACCATTTTCTTGCTGACGGAGATGTTGTTGAGCTGCATATAGGATGAGTAAATAAAGTATTTTCTTACAGACGGAGATATTGTTGGGCTGCATATAGGGTAATAATTCTTTCTTGTAAGCTTACTTTTTTTTATCTATACACTGCTTCTCTAATGTGCCTTACTCCTTTAATTCCAAGCTCGCCAATATTTGGATAATCTCTGCCAATATTATCAAATATTCTTTCAGTAGTATCTTTTCCCATAGCTTTTTCCAAACCAGCGCCGTATTGCGAAACCTGAAATGCAAGCCTTTGAGGAAGAACCATGCCGTCAACATCAGATAAATGAATCTCAGCAGGTAAGATGGAGCGCCCTTTTGTATAAAATCTTGCAAGTTCAGCAGATAATCTTTCTACTGGATTTTTTCTTTGTTGTTGAGGTTGTCCATCTGGATGAAGTTCATCATAGCGCTCTCTTAATATCATTAAGTCTTCAGGTGAAAGCGCACAAAAATCACATGGATATACACAATCAGGCAAAGACTCATCCGCTATTCTATCTAAAGAATACATTGTTACCTTTCTTCTTCGAGTATTTATACCATCATCAACTATTACAATGACAGATACATCACGCGATGTTCTTGGCGAAATAATCCTGCGGCTAGGATCTCTTCTTTGTTCGCCAAATTGTCCAAAATCAACACCACACATACAAAGATATTCATCTCCTAATTTTTCCCCGTCTAATGGATTAGATGTAGTTAAATCATTCATTTTTAATCACTCCTTGTTTATTATTGCCGATTATTGCAGATTAAATAAAATTACCAATAAATTAACATTTTATAT
>JACQSP010000055.1 GCA_016205905.1 Candidatus Woesearchaeota archaeon | reverse complement strand
TTGATTTTTTAATTTAATTTTGACTTGTATTTTTAATTTGTATTTTTAATTTTTGGCTGAATGTGGTTTAATAGTTTAGGATGCCGCAGAAACCAGATGTTTATTGGGGTGTGTTAAGTGAAAAAAGAAGGAGTAAAGAGTGTGTTAACTAAATTAATTATTTCTTTAATAATTTTAACTATAATACTAATCTCAGTTTCTTCAATAAGCCTTTCAGACACATATGTTACAGGCGAATCTTTAGTATCTAATCCTTCAGCACCTAATCCATCAGCATCCAATCCTTCAGCATCTAATGAAACAGTTGTGTTTATCTCTTCTGAGAATGTAGATAAAGTAGAATATGTTGTTTATACTGATAACAATAATGGAAATGAGGGAGATGCCTCTTCAACATCTAATTTTTATGCAACATCTGCCAAGACTGGCACAAAAGAATCAAAAGAATCAGTAGATGTAGTTAATATCGCCCCTATTTATGGCAAGGTAATTGAGAATTTTAATGCATACAGCAATAAAAAGAATATTGATATTTGCTCTTGTGGGCGTTTTACAGACACATTGAAGGTAACTAATACTGGCTCGACAACAACTCATTATATTCTAAAAAAAGGCGGTAGTGCTGCTAATTTTGTTTCTTATGTGCCGACAGAATTACTGCTAAATCCAAGTGAGACTCAATCCATTAACATGGTTGGCAATGTTCCTTGTTTAGGTGCAGTTGGCAGTTATACTTTACAAACTTATTTTGAGACATTGGCAGGCAGCTTAAAAATACTCACACAACAATTGAATGTAAAAGAATGCGATTCATTTAAAGCTTATCCTGTTTATTCAAGTTATAAAAATGCACCATGCACACCAACTTCTTACAATATCAACATCCAAAATCTGAAAGATATTCCTGACACATTTAAATTAAGCCTTGACAATAGCGCCAACAAAGCATATTATCTCGGCAAAGCAGATTATTTCAACAAAGCAGATAATATCAACAAGGCATATTATAAATTTACAGAGCCGTTTGTGCTTCTTGCGCCAAAGGAGCAGAAAACTACATCTTTAATAATAAACCTACCCTGCGAATTTTCTGAATCATATAAATTCAATGTTAAAGTCTTGTCGACAATAACAAAAAAAGAACAGGCATTCCCATTATACTTGACGATAGACAAGAATGGATATTCTTTTGGCCTTGATCTTGGCTATCCTGTTAAAATAGAAAATTATACTAAAAAAGTATCTTTTGCAGTTAAACCAACCAATTTGTTTAGTTTTTGCAGCAATGATGTTCAGCTTATTCCTGTAAAATTAACCAACCTTGCTGAGTTTTCAAATTCATATAAAATTTCATTGAACAGCAAAAGCGACGACGTTTTTAAGACACCAGCAAGTGTGGCGCTTTTACCAAAACAATCAGCATTATTAAACAACTATTATTATGCTGCAGAGGAAAAGCTTGGCAACCATTCTTATACACTTCAAGTTGTATCTGAAAAAGGAAATCTAGCAGGAAAACTGCCAATTACTGTTGAAGTCAAGAACTGCGCCAAAGCTGATAATGTTGGTTTAGAACAATCCAAACCAAAAAAATATACTGGATTAATCTTACTGCTGTTTGTCTTTATCCTTATAATTATCCTTCTCTTGCTCTTTTTTATGTTCCTATTAAAGCCAAAAAAAACTTTATTTGACGAATTAGACCAGCATCTTAAAGAAAAGGAATCCTCAGAGGATAAAGCTGATGAGGAATCTGACGAGGAGAAAATAAAACTTGCTGTGGAAAAAGTAAAAGCTGACTTAAAAAAAGAATCGGAAAAAAAAGCAAAGTCAACTTCAGAGTCGAAAACAGAAGCAGAAGAAGGTATCATTGATACATTTCAAGACGAAGAATCTTCATCATGGTGGAAACCATTATTAATATTCTTGGTATTTATTGTTGGTTTATTAATTCTTTATTTTATTTGGCCTTATCTTATTGGTCAAAGTGATAATAATGCTTTAAATCAAACTTCAAACCTTACTTCAAACCTTACTGCAAACGAAACATTAACCGCTGCATTATCTGCTGAAACCAAACCTGAACCATCATCGAAGGAATCATCAGAGAAATCAAATGTATCATTCCTAGACGAAAAACTGAAAGACAAACCATCCACTGAAGCTGAAAAGCCATCTACTGACGCTGAAAATCTAACTGAAATAGAAGTAGCAGGAATACCTGATGTTTCATGGTGGTCCAAATTTTTGAGCTGGTTCAGTTGGTTAACCCCAGACAAATTATCTGATGTTACAATACTTAATGAAACAAATGCATCAAAGGAGCAATTAACTGCACCGTTAAAAGATAACAAATCATCTCAAGAGCTCCAGCCTGTTGTTTTTGATTCCAAGGCATTTATAACACAGAAAGAGATAGACTTTACTTATCGTTATTGGGATGAAGATACTGCTTTGACAATAGACCTTAGCAAATATTTTGTTGATATTGATAATGATGAACTTACATTTACTAATTCAAAAGCACCTTATGTTGATGTAGAATACAATGGCACAACAGCATATTTGATACCTCACAGAGACTGGTTTGGCGAGAGCAGCATTGTTTTTACAGCAAGCGACGGCAAAGGCGGCACAGCATCCACACCAGAAATAGTGCTTGTTGTAAGGCATGCACCAGAATGGTTTAAATGGCTGAAACATTATGCATGGTATGCTGGTGTTGGAGCAGGTTTAGTAATCTTATTAATAATTATCTTGATTTCTTATGGTATTCATACAAAAAGAAAGCCAAAAAAGATATTGTTGAAGAAGAAATAAGATATTTGTATTTAGCAGAAGTTCGTTAATTTCCCGTTTTTGAATTAGAAAAGATTTAAATATCCTCTCTTTCTTCTTTAAGTAAAAACAGATATGTGGCACAACTCAGCGAGCTTTTGGGCAAGTCAAAACCTTTTTATCTGCTTTAAATTTCATCAAACATTCAAAACGGGGACGTAGTATAAGCCAATTTGCTGAAAAGCAATGTGGGTACATCCTGGCTAGAATAGTCGGCTCCAGACCGTCGGATGAGGGTTCGAATCCCTCCGTCCCCATTTTTTATATTCATTTATATTTGAATTCCAATATTGTGAAAGTGGAGCTGAGCGAAGCGAATGCTCCACCGATGGTATTTTCCGAAGTTTTTTTCTTACAAAAAAGCTCGTGGTAATCCCTCCGTCCCCATTTTTCTAATAGTTCTTTACATAATTAATAATACTGACTTTTTTCTATTTGTTTAACTAATTTTTGTTCACCAATCTCTTTTCTTGCTCTCAATTCAGTTTACTGCTCTCAATCCGTTTGTGGGACGCAGTCCGCCGTCCTATGAAAAAGTTTAGTTTTTTAAAGGAATGTATACTAAAAGATGTAAGTAAAAAATAAACTAAAAAATTTCTTAGTGAGACGGGTGGCTTCGCCCAGGAACTAAAACAAAAACAAGATTTTTATATTTAAACCCATTCCTTTCATATTCATACTAATTATTCATAATATAAACTCATCACAATTATGGGGTCGTAGTGTAACTCTGCGAGCTTTTTATCAAAACCTCGGAAAAAATCATGCGACCTACGCAACTTCGTTGCTCGGTCACATTAAGTGATAATAGTATTATATTCATTGGGGTCGTAGTGTAACTTGGCTTAGCATTCAAGCTTCGGGAGCTTGTGGTTCTGGGTTCAAATCCCAGCGACCCCATAGTTTTATATATTTCACAGGACATAATAAACTAAAAAAGTAAGTACAAATGCAGAATGGGAATGATAAAAATGAGAACAAACCACATGCAAAATTTAGAAAAATGGGCGCATTTTGTTAGAAACAATCCCACTAAATGGAAAAAGATTCATACTCAATTTATTAATGCACAATTTGAAAAGGCATATGCGTTTATAGATAAATTACTCAAACAGCCAAATGGCAGAGAGAAAATAATTAAATTGTATAAAATAGGGAATTTAAAAGGTTATCCAAATCTCTTAAGAACAAACCAAGTGTGGAACAGAATTAATCGAACAAATCGTAAGTAATAAGTCTGCCAGTCAGCTTTGGCGAAAACAATAAGCGAGTTTGTCGTGGGTCGTTAGTCGTCTGTCGTATAACGAACTACGGACTATATGTAATTATTGTAGGATGATGTCTACGACAAACAGCTTACGACAAACGGCCTACGACTAACGACAAACAGATATAATAGCAAAGCTGACAAATTTTGGGCAGACTTATTACTTAGAACAAACCAAAAACTTAATAAATAACTTTCTCAATAAGATATTCTTGTGAAAATATTATGAAAATAACCTTTTATTTCATGGCTGCTTTTATTGCATTGGTTTTTCTATTTGGTGGAGTATTAAATTCCTCAACTGACATCAACCTAAACAAAGAATTGCATGGGTTGGCAGTAGAAACAGTAGATGTTCAGGAAGAGCAGCCCCAAATAAACGAAACAGTTGACTTAAACAATCCAGATATTATTATAGTATATCCAAACTAATTTTCAAGGTCATTTTTCACAATAAATATAATTCACAATGAATAAGATTAATATTCTACTATTTTTTAATAATTTAAAGAAAATACCTAATTTAATCACCTTTTCAAGAATTATTTTAGTGCCATTTTTGTTTTATTTTGCTTATACACAGCAAAAATATATTTTTGTTATTTTATTTCTTTTGGCTGGATTAACCGATATATTGGACGGCTACTTTGCCAGAAGATTAAACCAAACGTCATTATTTGGCGCAAGATTAGACAGCATTGCTGATGATGTTATTTTATTATCATTAGTGTTTTGGCTGTATTGGCTGCTGCCAGAATTTTTAATCAAGAATTGGTACTTATTTGTATTAATTTACTTTGCATTTTTGATTAGTTTGTATATACAATATGTTCTCTCAACCAAAAAAACAGGCCTTCATTTGTGGTCTGCTAAATCCTCTTTTTTCATGATTTTTGTAGTAATTATTTTATTTGTGCTTTACAAGCCGTATGAATGGATGTTATATCTCTTAACAATCCTTATATTATTCACAATCATTGAAACTAGCATAAAACTGCTTAAAAACAAAAAACCCACCACAACATCCTTTTTTGCAGAGTTTTCTAAGAAAAAGTATAGTAATAAGTCTAATAGTCAACTTTGGCGAAAACCCTAAGAACAAAAAGGATTAAATTAGATTATATCTTACGAGTCGCCTAAAGAATAATTCAATATGTAACCTCTTAATTTGGATATATTGCATTACTGCTAAATTTGTATAAGATTTGGATTTTAAGGCGACTCAGAAGATTATATCATTAACCTCTATTTTGCAATCTTTAACAGCGCCGTTATGCAGTTCTAGCACAAACTTTGCTCTATTCTTCGAATTGAAGAATGTAAACGGCTTAAACTTTTCTTTTATCTCAACAACTTTCTTATCTTTGTCTAATAATACAACATCAATAGGGAAAAACACAAACCACATGTGCAGATTAATATATTGCTCGTCGTCAAATACAAAAACAAGAGGTTTTCTTTTAGAAAACATCAATCCTCTTAATTTTGAGAAGAAAGAATCGCAAAGAACATATTCTTCCGCAATTATTTTATTTTTAGTAATATTTTTTATCATTGCACTTTTTTAAACAAATAATACAATCTACAAACAAATAACTTATTCTGCAAACAAATAATATAAAACATAATTCTAAAAAGCTAAATAAAATAAACCTCTATCTTAATAATAACTTTTCATAATCCCATTCATCTTGATTTTCAACCTTTTGAGAGCACTCTTTTTTTCCATGCCAAAATACCCAGCATTTCTCCTGAAATTGGCTCCATTTGAGACACTTCTCACAGCAGGGAGCTAGTAATGCATTGGTCTTTATTTGTTCTTTATCTGCCATTTTTTCACCAATTTGAATGAATAGTGATACTTATATTTATTTTTTTACTTATTTCTACATGATTAAGCTAGTTACTTCCCTTAATTTGTGCCTATTCAATCGCTACAACTTTTATCCTAAAATTCAATGCTTTCCCAGCTAAAGGATGATTAAGGTCAATCTTGAAAGTATCTTTATTTACTTCGCAAATTCTTGCGCCAAATGTTTTTCCCTCAGGAGATTGTAAGCTTAAAACCATTCCAATCTTAGGTTCAAGGTTTTCTGGAAGCTTATTTTTTGGAACATCTCTGACAAGAGCAGGATTAGGTTCGCCATAACCCTCTTTTGGCTCAATTCTGATTGTTTTTTCCTCATTAAGTTTCATGCCTTTGACTGCATCATTAAACCCTTTTATAACCTGTTTAGCATCAACCTCAAATTTCAGAGGCTCTCTGCCATCAGAGCTGTCAAATTTCTCGCCGTTATCAAATGTGCCGGTATATTCAACGCTGACTTTTGAGCCTGCTTCAACACTTCTATTGTTTGTACTTTTATTATCTGTATTATTCTCATTTTTTTTTGCCATTAAATTCAACTCCTTAATAGTTTAAACTTAACTTTTTTTGAGCTTGGTTTAGTGACCATATTATTAAAACAATCAATAAGTCACTTTCAACAAGTTTTTAACAAGAGAATCAATAATAATTTATAAAGTTTTATATATCTCTTCATTACAAGGAAATCTTATGATAACCACAATTATCTTTGATATGGATGGTGTGCTTGTTGACACCATGAAACTGCATTATACTGCATGGAAAAAGCTATTAGAAGAGAAAGGATTCAAGAAATTTACTAAAAAATTATATCTTTCTTTTGCTGGTATGAAAACTGTTGAAATTCTGTTGGTTTTTAAGGAAAAATATGGCTTGAATATAAATCCAGAATTGGATGCAAAAAGGAAAGAAGAATTAGTTGATTTCTCAAAAATGACTCTTTTTTCAGGAGTTAAAAATATACTTATAAAATTAAAAAAAAGTGGGTTTAAAATAGGTATCGCGACATCTGCGAGTCATCATATCATGAAAAGAAATTTATCTTTGTTTGGTATAGATATTTATTTCGATTCATTTACCACAGCAAATGATGTTGTGCATTCAAAACCAAACCCGCAGATATATCTTCTTGCTGCAAAGAGATTAAACAGCTCTCCTAAAGAATGTGTTGTGATAGAGGATGCCATCAACGGCGTCATATCAGCGAAAAGAGCAGGCATGAAATGTATAGGAGTAACAAATACTTTCCAAAAACAAAAGCTGAAAGAAGCAGGGGCAGATTATGTTGTTGAAAACTTAACTGAACTTCCAAAGCTTCTCGTAAAAATTAATGATTCATCTGTTAATTAATGCTGTATACTATTTAACATATCAAAAATTTAACATATCCAAAGCACAATGCTTACTAAAATTAACAGGCTTCATCCAAAAATTCTCATATTTTGAAAAAATAAAGTATAAGCAAAAAATAACAACAATGGCGCAGATGCGACAGGGGTTGCTCCATACGGGATGTCGCATAGGGCAAATTCCAAAGGAATTTGACCGTCTGCTGCCATTGTTGTTGTTATTTTTTGCAGAAACTCAACAAATTTTAAGAAATCGATTAAATGGATGAAGCCAAATTAACACGAACCTTTAAAAACCCATATAATCTTCTTTCTAAAATGACGAGAATATGCATTCTAACATTCGGATGTTCATTAAACATATCAGACTCTGAAGTAATGTCAGGTTTATTGGAAAAACATAAGTTTAAGATGGTTAAAACAGTAGATGAGGCTGATTTAGTCATTGTCAATTCCTGCACAGTCAAGCATGCAACAGAAGCGCATTTCTGGAATTTATTAAACAAACTAAAAGAAAAGAATAAGCTGGTTGTTATTGCAGGATGTATTGCCCAGACAGATCCTGAAAAATTAAGCGAGTATAGTTTAATAGGCACAACACAGTTAACTCATATCCATGAAATTGTTGAAGAAACTTTGTCTGGGAACATCGTCAAATTAATCGCAAAAGAACTTAATCCAAGATTAAATCTGCCGAAAATAAGAAAAAATCACATTATAGAAATTATACCTATCTGCCAGGGATGTTTAGGCAATTGCACTTATTGCAAAACAAAGGCAGCAAGGTTTGAGTTAATCAGCTATAATAAAGAAGCAATCATCTGTCAAGCAAAACAGGCAATAAAAGATGGTGTGAAAGAAATATGGCTGACAGCACAGGACACAGCTGTTTATGGCAAGGATTTCGACAGCAAAACAGATACTAAAAACAACACCACAGCCAAATGTAATCTAACAATAATTGACTTGCTTAAAGAACTTATTGCATTAAAAGGAAATTTTAAGATACGTTTAGGAATGGGTAATCCAGATCATATTAAATTATATATAGGCCAGTTAATTCCTATTCTTCAAAATGAAAAAATGTTTCAGTTCATTCATATCCCTGTCCAGTCTGGTAACAATTTCATTCTAAAAGATATGAACAGAAAATACACCATAGAAGAGTTCAAAGAAATAATTACTAAACTAAGAATTTCAATACCTAACATCACGTTAGCAACAGATATTATTGTTGGTTATCCTGGAGAAACAGATGAACAATTTGAAGATTCAATAAAACTGCTTAAAGAAATAAAGCCAGATGTGTTAAACCGCTCAAAATACTGCGCAAGGCCGAAGACAGTTGCAGCATCATTGCCGCAATTGCCAGGCAGTTTAATAAAAGACAGGTCCAGAAAACTTAGCCAAGTGTTTGATTTTATTGGCTATGAGCACAACAAATCATGGCTGAAATGGCAGGGTGAAATCTTAATTGATGAGATTGGCAAAGAAGAAACAGAATCAGTTGTAGGGAGAAATTTTGCATACAAGCCAGTCGTTGTTGAGAACAAGGATGGAAAGCTTAAGATTGGCGACGTAGTCAAAGTAAAAATATTTAAAGTAACTAAATATGATTTAAGAGGAGAAATAATAAAATAAACTTCATAACAAAAATAAACTTATTTGTTTAGCCAATTCTATGTTTTTCGCTCTCAACTCGTACTAGGGACGAAGTCCACCGTTCACAAATAAAGGTAAGAAGTAAGAGGTTTGAGGTAAGAGGTACGATGA
>JACQSP010000054.1 GCA_016205905.1 Candidatus Woesearchaeota archaeon | reverse complement strand
TCATCGTACCTCTTACCTCAAACCTCTTACTTCTTACCTTTATTTGTGAACGGTGGACTTCGTCCCTAGTACGAGTTGTGAGCGGTAAACAAGATTCTGAGCGGAAGAAAAATATAATAAAGAACACAAATAATTGATCAAATTGTTGTGTTCTTTAAATATAGTAAGTGACAAAACAGGTTCAATTATTTAGGTCACTTACTATATATTAAAAAACATTAACAAGCTAAACAAATACAATTATCCTACTTCACGTCGCTGACATACAAATGCCCAGAGAAGTCAGTCAGGATTAACGGCCCCCTTTCAATATTAAGTTTTGTAATGTTGTTTTCGTCTTCTCCAAGTTTTTTTTCATCTTTTTTAGACTTTGTTTCATCCTTCTCACAATTTATTCCATCTTTCTCAAAGTATATTCCACTTTTACCAAGTTCTTTCGCCATTTTTTCCTGCATGGTTGCTATTGCGTACAAGTTTGGAACAAAAGCACCTTCGCCTTTCATAAGCTTCCCGCTTTTTGTGACTGTGGCAAGGTGATGGCTTCTGTAGACGACATGAAATTCCAGTTTGTTGTTTCTTATTACTGCCCAAATAAAATCAAGGCATGGCGCATTGGAATTTTGAACGTCTGAAGAAGGATTCCACAAAGAAATCATTGCCCTTCTGGTGTTAGGATGCTGCTTTAATAATTGAACAACTTTTTCATACTGGTTGCCCCATTTTTTAAAGATTCTGTCATGATAAGTGTAAACAAATGTATCCTGAACTGCACTTTCGCCGTCTTCAGTTGCATTTTCAGTGCCAATACCATTTAAAAATTCGTGGACATATCTTTTGAGATAATCTTGCGAGAACCCGTCGGGAATCTTTTTTAATGCGTCGAGAATTGTCACAGTAAATGTTCTGCATTCCAATGTTATAATATTTCGCTGGTCGACAAGAGTGAGGCCATTTTTAAAAATAAACGCAGCAACTGCCTCATGCGCGTCTTCCAGTGTTTCTGCCTGAATAGACTGGCCTATGGTTGTAATAAGCTCTTTTTGCTCATAATGAACTTTTCTTGCAGTACCGCTAAGATCAAACTTAAATGGTTCAGTAAACCTTGCGCCGTCGTCATAAATCAAATGCGCAGTTTGTTTCGTTTTTCCAAATAATGGATAATAGTTTGAATAAAAGTATATGTTAACTAATTGTTTGTTAACTAATTCTTTGTTAACTTCAGCCAAAGATGATACTGCAACAGCATTGAAAGAGATTGCAACAGCAGATGATACTGTTACAGCATTTTTTGGCTCTTGTATGCATGCTTTTGATAGGTTTTCAATTATTTCAAACCCATAATCATTTTCAGGGACATGAGAAAGAATAATTAAATCGCATTGTGTCCTTATTCTTTCAAGCGCTTCTTTTGGAACCTGCTCAAATTTAGGGTTGGGAGAATTGCTTCCTTTGATAATGCCGTTTTCATCAACACCATTTTGCCAGAATTTCTTTAATGCTTCTGCAAGGAGATGGCCGTTATCTTTTTGATTAAATACAACAATAACAAACTTGTTTACATTAGGATTTGCAAGAATATTAGAAAAAACATATTTTGCGCCGTTTGTTGTTCTCCATAATCCTGTAATATAGTTATAGTTAGCCAGTTTTTGCATATATTCTCTTATTGGCTTTGGCGCAATATCTTCTTTCCAAGTATAAACAAAAGCCATGGCAATATTAGAGTTAGGATTGCCTAAAATAACATCATTTGTATTAAAGAGCTGTAATCCAAGAATTTCATCACCATGATAAGATAATTTAATGATATCTTTTTTCAGCAATTCATTATATCCAATTTTTATAGGTTTCATTAATAATATAGGGGTTGATTTGTGATTATAAAAGTTGTGGAAAAATAAAGATTACATACATATTTATGTAAAAAAATAATCCTTCACCAAAAACTTTATAAATTTGTACTTAAATTTCTTTTTGCAGTGAGTGATTTAATAATGTTTTAGTTGAAAGGGGTTATTGTTTAAAAATTGAAATTAACATTAATTAACATTATTAAATAATAAAAACAAATAGAAAACAAGGGGGTTAAGAAAATGGAATGGTTTATGATAGTAGTATTTGTAATTAGTGTTTTGTCGCTGTTTGTTGCATGGTTTCTTGCACGGCAACTTTTAAAACAGGATCAGGGCAACCAGAAAATGAAGGATGTTGCTTCTGCTATCCGTGAAGGTGCAAATGCATTCTTAAAAACGCAGAATAAAACAATAGGTATTCTTGCAATTGTCTTTGCTGTTCTTTTATTTGGCATATATGCAGCAACCGGCAAATTTGACGTCGGTGTTAAGACTGCCATTGCATTTATATTCGGTGCATTGATGTCTGCCCTTGCTGGTTTTATCGGCATGTATATTTCTATCAGAGCCAACATAAGAACTGCTGCAGCTTCAAAAGTCAGCTTAAATGACGGCCTTAGAACTGCATTAAGAGGAGGAGCTGTTTCCGGCATTACTATTGTTGCTTCATCATTATTGGGAATTTCTTTAATCTATTATGCATTTGGCGGAAATCCATTGGAAACGCCATTTATGATAGTAGGTTTTGGTTTTGGCGCGTCATTTGTTGCGTTATTTGCCCAAGTAGGAGGAGGTATTTATACAAAAGCAGCAGATGTTGGAGCTGATTTAGTTGGAAAAGTCGAAGCTGGTATTCCTGAAGATGATCCTAGAAATCCAGCAGTTATTGCTGACCTTGTTGGCGATAATGTTGGAGACTGCGCAGGAAGGGGTGCTGATTTATTCGAGTCAACAGCAGCTGAAAACATTGGTGCAATGATATTAGGTATTGCATTGTTCCCTGTCTTCGGCGTCAATGGTGTATTATTCCCATTGGTTGCAAGAGCATTTGGATTGGTTGCTTCAATCATCGGTATATTATCTGTAAAGATGAAGAATGAAAACGAAGATCCAATGAATGCCTTAAACAGAGGATATTATGTCACAACAATCCTGGCAGCAATTGGATTCTATGCTGCGACAATGATTATGTTAAAAAATATTTGGTTTTTCTACGCAGGTCTTGTTGGTCTTGTGTTAAGTGTATTATTTGTTTATATCACACAATATTATACAGAATACAAATACAGGCCAGTAAAAGATATTGCAGAAGCATCAAAAACAGGCGCAGGAACAAACATAATTACAGGCATGGCTGTTGGTTTAGAAAGCACAGCGCTTCCTGCAGTTGCAATTGCTGGTGCGTTGATGCTATCATATTATTTGGGTAATCATAGTGGAGTTCTTCACGGCGGCCTTTATGGAACAGCAATCGCAACAATGGGTATGTTAGCTACAGCAGCATACATTCTTGCAATGGACACTTTTGGTCCAATTACTGATAATGCTGGCGGTATTATAGAAATGAGCGGAGCTCCTGAAGAAGTTAGAAAGAAAACAGACAGGCTAGATGCAGTTGGAAACACAACAAAGGCATTAACCAAAGGTTATGCAGTTGGCTCAGCTGCGCTTGCAGCATTCCTGTTATTCTCTGCTTATATGGACGAGATTACAAAATTAACAGGAAAAGCATTTGATACAGTCAATCTTGCTTCAGTGCCTGTTTTTGTCGGCGGATTGCTTGGAGCAATGCTAATCTTTTTGTTCAGCGCATTTTTGATAAGAGCAGTTGGAAAAGCAGCATATTATATTATCAATGATGTCCGTGCACAGTTCAAAGAAAACAAAGGTATTATGAAAGGAACACAAAAGCCTAATTATGAAAGATGTGTAACAATTGCTACAAAAGGCGCATTGAAAGAAATGATATTACCAGGATTGATTGCTGTAGTTATTCCAGTTTTAGTCGGTGTAGTTTTGAAAGCAGAAGCAATGGCTGCCTTCCTGATGATTGGAACAATAACAGGAATTTTAATGGCTTTGTTATTGAACAACAGCGGAGGAGCATGGGACAATGCAAAGAAATACATTGAATCAGGCATCTACGGCGGAAAAGGAAGTGATGCGCACAAAGCAGCAGTTGTCGGAGACACAGTAGGAGATCCTTTCAAAGACACTGCAGGGCCATCATTGCACGTGCTTATCAAACTGTTGTCAACATTGACGCTGGTATTAGCGCCGTTGTTTTTGTGAACGGGTTTGATGAGGTTTTATTTTATTTTTTTAATTACTTGACTTTTTCTAATTTTTTATACACTACAACGCAATAATTTAGAAAATCTTTTTTCTCCTCCATAAATCTGATTTTAATCTCGTGTCATTTATAAATGAGTATATATTGAGATATAGCTATGTTTATAAATAAGTCTATATTAAGATTTAGATACATTTATAAATAAGTCTACATTACGATTAGTAAAATGGACTTTCAAACACTTCAAAAACAAAATCCATGGTGGGAAAACCCAAGTAGGATTAATGAAGATATAAACCTTATAGAGCTTGAAAGCTTTCCACTTAAATGGACGCCTAGACTATTGAAGCACATTAATTTTGAAAAAAATGCGGTTTATAGCATCAGAGGGCCGAGGCAGATAGGCAAAACAACAACAATTAAAATGGTAATTAAGAAACTTCTTGAAACCATGCCTGCACAAAACATCTTTTATTTTGCCTGCGATAATTTAAAGGATAATATTGATTTAGCAGAAGTCCTTGAAATATTTTATGATAGGGTAAGGGCTCAAAATAAAGAGCGAATATACATTTTTCTTGATGAAATCTCTTATGTAAAAGACTGGCAGAAAGCCATAAAATATTTCATAGATACAAAAGGCAGCCAAAACATTACTATTACTCTGACTGGCTCTAATATCCTTGACTTGAAGAAGAGCTCTGAACGGCTTCCAGGGAGAGTTGGTGAGAAAGAAGGGGTAAACTCAAATAAGATATTGCTTCCAATGAAGTTTGCTGAGTTTATCGAGCTAAAAAATCCAGAACTTCATACAAAAATAAAAGCACTGCGTCTAGATGAGCACGAAACCAGGGCTAAAGATTTTCAGAAGATTCTTGATGGCACTCTTCCTGAGAGTATTTGGGCTTTAAGCTATCTTCAGCAAGAGCTTGACAGGCTGTTGGAAGATTATTTGATAACTGGCGGAATAATGCTGGCGATTAATGAGCATCATAAAACCGGAAGAATTTCTCACCACATTTATGATTTGTATACTAAACAAATTTTCGCTGATATTACCCGAGCAGGAAGGGATGAAAACACAGCTAAATTTATTCTTTCTTCAATTTTAAAGAAAATGGGAACCCCTTCAAGCTGGAACGGAATAAGCAAGGAAAACAATATTCCCTCGCAACAAACAGTTGAGCAATACACCTACATATTACGAGACATTTTTGCATTAAGCATTTGCTATAAAATTGAAATAACAGGCAGTCAAAAGTATGCAGGAAATAGAAAGATTTATGTCTCAAATCCTTTTATTTATAATGCATTATTTCATGCGCTATTTGATCCTGCAAAGGACCCTTATTTAACAGCCAAAGATAATATCACAGATCCTGAAAAAAAGTCTGTCCTCATTGAGGCCTTGATTCTTAACCATTTAAGTAGGGCATGTTATAATCTTATGCCCAGTGATTTGTATGAACCATCTGACTTAATATTTTATACTAGAACAAAAAAAGGCATAGAAATTGATTTCCTTGTAAAAACTTCATCTGGTTTAAGAGGGATAGAAGTTAAATATCAAAATCAGATAAATGCAGAAGATTTTATTGGAATTAGGAAGCTTAAATCAGGTGTAATTATAAGCAAAAATAAGCTAGAGCAAAAAGAAAGGTTTGCAGTAATCCCTGTAAGTTTGTTCCTGCTTTATATATAGTAAAAATGACATCAATAACAATCCTCGGCGGAAAAGACGAAATCAGCAGCAAGAAGATAACAGAAACAGGAAAAGTTGCGATGCTGAGGTGAAAAACAAAAAATAGATATATGTCTAAATAATTACAACTATTGTTCACAAAATGACAACAATATTAAAACCTGCCATAAAAAAATACTTGCTATCTGCAAGGCATGATTTAATCAATCCTCCTTTGGAAAAGTCTGGCTGGAAAGTTCAGCATTTCAAAACAGAACAGCTTAGAAAATCAATCCTCAAAAATGCTTTTGAAGGAAAATTAGTGAAAGAGGTGGTGGCATAATGGAAAAAGATTTAGCAATAAGAAATTCAACAGCAGAATTTTTAATATTTCAAGCTCAATCAAAAGAAGATTCAATTGAAGTAAAATATGCTGATGAAACAGTTTGGCTTTCACAGAAGATGATGGCGAAATTATTTGATATTGAAATTAACACTATAAATTATCATTTGAAGGAAATTTTTAAATCAGGAGAGATAAACCCAAATTCAACTATTCGAAATTTTCGAATAGTTCAAACAGAAGGGAACAGGAATGTAGAGCGCGAAGTTGAATTCTATAATTTAAATGTCATTATCTCAGTAGGATACAGGGTAAATTCGCAAAGAGCAACACAATTTAGAATTTGGGCAACTAATGTTTTGAAGGAATTTGCAATAAAAGGATATGTTTTAGATAAAGAAAGGCTAAAAAATGGCAACTTTTTAAATAAGCAATACTTTGATAATTTGCTTGAAGAAATAAGGGAAATAAGGGCAAGTGAAAGAAATTTTTATCAAAAAATAACAGATATATATGCTACAAGCATGGATTATGATAAAAATTCAAAAGTAACTAAAGATTTTTTTGCAGCTGTCCAGAATAAGATGCATTATGCAATTCATAAGCATACCGCGCCGGAATTAATACTAAAGCGGGCAGATGCAAAAAAAGATTATATGGGTTTAACTACATGGAAAAATGCTCCTAAAGGCAAAATAATAAAAAGTGATGTATCCATAGCTAAAAATTATTTAAAGCAAGATGAAATAAAATCTTTAAATCGGATTGTTACCATGTATCTTGATTTTGCAGAAGATCAAGCTGAAAGAAATATCCCTATGACGATGGAAGATTGGTCAGAAAAACTCAATGCATTTTTAAAATTTAATAATCGAGAAGTCTTAGAAAATCCAAGCAAAGTAACTGCTGAGATTGCAAAGAGATTTGCTGAATCTGAGTTTGAAAAATATAGGATTGTCCAAGACCGGCTATTTCAGTCTGATTTTGACAAATTTAGCAGGAAATTATTAGAAAACAAGAGTGATAGAAAATGACAGATTCGAAACATTTAGTTCAAAAATTAATTATCCTCAAGCATTATCCGCCATTGACCCACTTAACAAAAGAATAAAGTATCACACCAAGATTAACCTTTTTCATGTTAAGCTCGTAGATTCTGTCTATGCCGTCTTTTATATTCATTAGGCTCAATGCAATGTTATCTATTTTTGCTAGTTCTAAAGGTGGTATTCTTTGTTTAATGGCATCAAATTTGAGCTTCTTCATCTCTTCTTCCAATGTAAAATGAAACATGAATCCATTATTCATTGCTTCATTTATGGAACGCAGATGCTCTGTGTGCGCTTCATTAATAATATCTTCAAAATTAAAACAAAATTCAGTAGTTCTCAGAATTTTTTCAAAAACTTTATTCAGCTCTTCATTAAACGCTATTTTTTCCTGCTGTGTCCTTAATTTAGGAATTGTATTTAAAATCATTGGAAACTCGTGCATAAACTGCTCTTTCCATTCATTCAATCTTTCAAGATACGCTAAATTAGCTATTAATGGCTTAGGTATTTCAGTAAGATTATTCAATGTCCTTGTTAAGCTGATTTGCTCAAACAAAGGATCATTTCTTGCAATCAATTGCTGAAGCTCTTCTATTGTTGGAGGAAGAAGATCAATCGCAGCAAGAATATGTTCTCTGTCAATATCAGTTATAAAGAATGACGATACTAATTCTTTAAACTTTACCTCAGAAATCGGCATCGGAGTTTTTGATTTAAGCTCTCTAATCAATTGCGTTGATTCTATATCTGCGGATTTTGGGTTCAAATCCTTAAGTTTGTGTATATATAGCATGTTCTCACCTTTTTTCTGTAAAAGTTACTTCTTTAGTATTGATTAGCTATATTAATTTTATCAAAAACTGTTCAATTATTTAAATTTATCTCAACAGAGGTGTATATAAAAATTGAAAAATAGTAAAATCACAAAAAACTTAAAAATTAATGCTGGATGTTGCGATGTTTGAACTGCAAAACGGGCATCTTCCAGGAGATTTCTTTACAAAATTATATACAAACACATAATTGCAGTAGGGGCATTTGTATTTTACTCTTTCGTTGTCGAGCTTTTCTACCTTAACAATCTTGTTTGCCTTTTCCTTGTGCGCTCTTGCCAGATATTCATCTTCCTGATCCCATCCTGGAGCTTTAGGCACTTCTTTTTTTGCTGCTTCTCTTTGCGCTTCAACTTCTTTCCTGACTTTTTCGCCCATTCTTCTGTCTTTTATGCACATTGGACAGACCATCATTCTATACACAGGGTCCAAAACATACTCATTAGAATTTGCTGTTCTTCCGCATTTTTTGCATTTTACTTTTATTGCATCCATTATTTCAACCTTCTTTTATTTTTAATTAACTTAATTAACTTTGTATGTAACTAAAACAGATACCAATTCAGATATATGAACTTACTTTTAAAGTTTTAGTAAGTAAAAAGTCTGCCTCCAACTTGTCAACTTTGCTGTTATATATCGTAGGACCATAGAGGAAGCGAAAACATTCAGTCCACACAGCGATTCTGCTGTAAATTACCTTTCGGGTTTTCGCCAAAGTTGACTGGCAGACTTTTTACTTACGAGTAGAGAAGATAGTTTTGTTATGTTTATATTTATTTCCTTGTTTTTCTAATCCTTTGATTAGACGGATAATTCTTAACAAGTAATACCTTATTCCTCGTCCCAACATACACAATTCCAATCACAAAAATAACACTTGCCACAGCAATACCAACAAGAAATGCAATTATCGCTTTTCTTCCAATATCATCTTTTATGAAAATAATTGCTGATTCTATAAATGTATGTGTCTCAACAACATTAAAATAAAGATCAAGATTACTAAATTCTAAAGCATATTGTGAGTATATTAACCCTGAAATCTTGTCTGTTTTAGCCAATGATTTTGCATATTCATAATAACTGTAGCCTTCTATTGGAAACAAGCCATTCATTTGCTGTCTAAGAATAACCTGTTTAACCAATTCCAGTTTTACATTCAAAAGCTCTTCTAATTGCTCATCTTCAAGATTAACAGTGCTTAGCACAGCATCAATCTCTGACTTTGCTTTTGAGGCATGCAGTAAACACATCTTAAAATTGTTTGCATTTAATTGTTCATATGCCCTTTGAAGTTCTGTAGTAGTAGTTTCAAGAAAAGGGAACGGATAGGGATAAAGAATCTTAAAATATTCTAATCGTTCCTGTGCTTCGCTCAATGTCATTTTGCATGAATCCTGCAATGCCTGCTCATCAATAATTATTTGTTCTTTTGAAGTATTAAAAAAATAGCTCCATGAATACGCGCTGTACAAGCGTTCTGTTGTATAAGCGATTTCATACTCAACATTATACTCAGCATCATATTCAACATCTGTTTGGTTTTTATTCATAATCTCTGTGGCTTTTTCCCAATTATCATATGCTTCAACTAATCTTTCTTTAACAATCAGATAAGTCTGCAGATCATTCAGTGAAGTAAGGCTCATATTATCTAATATTTGGTTTGAATTATTGATTGCAGTAAGAAGCTCGTCAAGCTTAGCTGCTTTTTGGGGCGCAGAAATGTTCGCATTAATAAGTATAAGATAATCAAGGTTAATATTCGCGCCAAAACAATATGATGCAGCAGGATAAAACTCTTTATTTGTCAATGAAGTAGATGAAAGATTAATTAATTCTAATGTTCGGTTGTACAAGCCACCATACAAAGCATTGTTAACAAGTTCATCCTCATCAAATATACCTTCTTTGCTAATTATACTTTTACTTAATCTGTCATTAAGCTCTGTGGTTCTGTTGCATATATTTTGGGTGATTGAACCCATGGTTGTTGTGTAGAACCCAACAAGATTAATATCTCCTTCAGGTGTTTCATAACTTTTGCCTGTAAACTCTTTCATGGCATCTGCCAATGTAAATACTTCTATAACTTCAATATTTAATTGCTTGCCGTGTTCAATAAGATTTATTTTATCAGAAATATTTTCTTTTGATATTGTTTTGTTGATTGTTCCATTAACTGCAAAAGGTATAGACTCGTTGATAATACTAATAGTCTGATTAATCTTAGTCTCGTTTAATTTAAATGTAAAGGAGCTTCCTTTTGGTATCAAAACTTTAGTAATATTATTTTTCGAGGCAGCCTCGATCTTTTCTTTTATGCCGCCAACACTTCCTATGATACCGCCTGTATTAATAGTTCCTGTGATTGTTACAGTTTCATCAATCTTTTTAACATCTTCATCAAGCAGTGCAACAGTTAACATGGCTAATGCAGCGCCTGCACTTGGCCCGCCAATTATTGAGCTGTCTGCTTTGATTGTGTAAAAGAAATCATATTTAGTGCAGTCTTTGTTTAAAAACTTGCAGGCAATTTCTTTTGCAAACCGTGTGCTTAACTGAGTATCCATCTTTGTCAATGGAAAAGTATCAATGTAAACACTTCCTAAGCCTGGCTTTATTTCCAAATAAAGGTCTGCAATACTGCCTGTTTGAACAATTTCATTCTTTTCATCTTTCCCACCCTCATTAACAGCGAGAAGTTTCATGTGCCCTTTCATTGGATGCTGCGCTGAGACAGATGGAAGGATTAATAAGAAGGAGATGAGAATGATCAGGATTATAAATATAAAATGGACTGTGAACATAGGCATGAAATAAATGTTTTTCTTTATCATAATAAAAACACAGAAATGATGATGATATTAAAATGTTTTGGAAAAATGTTTGTAAAAAATAGAAAAATAAATGTTAATTATCTGCTTACATCTCTTCTTACTCTTTTTAATGCATCTTCATTAAGCTGTATCAATCTTCTTGCTACTGCGTGTATTCTTTCAATTATAGCGTGGGCTTCAGAGAGTTGACGGCCACTAACAGCAGCTTCAAATCTGGTAATTAATGTTTCAAGAACTTTGGTTAAATTAGCTTCTTCACCAATCTCCGCGCGAAGAGAAGGGTCTGGAATTAACTCTTCAAACATTCCTTCATCATTTTTTACAATTTTTTCTTCTGCATCTAACATCCTGATAAGTGGTATGATTTTTTTAAGATCAGTTAATATTCTTTCCATAGAACGCACACTTGGTGCACCATCAGAACTTTCTAAAGTATGGTTTATATCAACTACAAAGTTATCTATAACCAAAAGAATTTTTTCTGTTTTTGTAAGTTCTGCTGCTTCTCCTCTCCCTGCTGCTGCTGCAGCGTGTGTAGTTGTTTCAGCTCTGTGTGCAGTAGCTGCTGCAGCTTCTTCTCTGCCTCCTTCACCTAACGAGCCAAACAATTTTACAATCTCATAAATAATCAAAATAATTAAAACCAACTGGAAATACGCGCTTAATGTTGTAAATGCTGTTTCCAGTGCCATTAGTGCCATTTTAGAGACCTCCTGAAACAGCTGTTGTGACTATGTTTAATAATATCCATAACAAAAATAAGATGCCTAATCTTATTACTCTGAGCATTGTTGGGTGCGCAGCCATCCACACTGCAGAATTTATGTAGAACCAAACAAGAGCAGCAATAACTATGCCAAACATTATTAATGAAACAACAGTGGCATAAACCTCACCTATGGCAATTAAAACACCTATTGGTATAAATATTGTAGATATTGTTGCGATAACAACTGCGATAGTAATGGTTATATTTCTTGACATTGCTCTTGGAGTGCCTGCTGGAAATATAAGTCCTGCAACCCAATACAAAAGTGTAAATACAAACAGCCAAACACAAAACCTCATGAATGCGCCAATAGCTTGATCACTCTGGTTTCTAATCCATTCAAAGCCAAAGATAGTGATGATTAAATCACCAATCATTTGAAATACATCTTGAGGTCCAGGAACCGCTGCAAAAACAGAAGGAAGAATATAAATTAACGCTGTTAAACTAAGAATACTAAAAATAAGCCAACTCTTTTTTACTCTCAAACTCTTAACACCTCAATAACTCTTACTCTCTTAACACCACTATACCCTAGCATTTCCTTTTTTGTTAAATTGTTAAATAAAAGAACTGATTTATATACTTTTCTGTAATTTTTTTGGTTTTGAAGTGTATGAATTAAAAAATAGAGGAAATTAATTACTAATTAGAGGAAAAAACTAAAAGTTAAATGAAGAATGGATAATTTATATTTGTTTAGTTGATGTCCTTTTTCTTAATAGTCTTAACTTCTTTTTCTCGCTCACAATCCTGTTTTTCGCTCTCAGCACGTTTGTGGTACGCAGTACACCGTCACATGAACAAAAAGGTAAGAAGTTAGAGGTATAAGGTAAGAGGAAATGACTACGATGTTATCATCGTACCTCTTACCTTATACTTCTTACC
>JACQSP010000056.1 GCA_016205905.1 Candidatus Woesearchaeota archaeon | reverse complement strand
TTTTAAATCTTCCAGTAATTCTACTGCTTTTTTATTGAGACCGCCATTACTTAAGATCAGAACGGGGAGCTTCCTTGCTTGTCCCTGCATGAATGCTTTGCTAATGTCTGTATCTGTTATTGACCTTTTATCTTTAATTTTACAAAAATATGTTAGCGCGCCTATACTTGATTGAACTTCTACAACTAAATCTCGCTCTTTTGATTTCTTGGATAAAACTTCTATAGTTGTGATGTTTTTATTCTTTAAGTGATTTAAAAACTCGTCTTGAAATTCGGTTAATTTGGATTCTTCTTTTGATGCTCTTCTCAAATTCTAATAACTCTCTTAATCCTACGATTTCATATTCTTTTACGTCGTCTTCAATAGCAATATCTATATCTGACGTTGAAAAATCTTCGCCTTTTCTAAAGCTGCCAAATAAACTAATTAATTTTGGGTGATTATAATATTCGTCTAAGAATTTAATTATCCCACTCTGATAAATAAAATTGAGATTATAAATTATTTTATTCTTAACAAATCGTTCATTTTGTTGATTAGCTCTTATACGCCAAATTTTCGTAAGCTTAGTTATAATTATCAATCCAAATTGTTCCATCTCCTTTAAAATAACACCAATATGTGGTTTAGCTACGCCAGCTTCTTTTGCTAGGTCAGAAAGACTAAATTCTTTTTCAGGATAACGAAAAAATACTTCTAACACTTTCTGTCTTGAACTTTGAATTAACAATTTTTGGTACTTTTTTGTAACAATCGGTTTCATTTTGTAACATATGTTACTAATAAGAACTATATAAATCTTTCGCTTTTGAGCGCTTAATATTAAGAAAAAGACAATCTATAAAACACGTTCAATATCTATAAACTAAGTTTAATCTCTAAAATCTGATTTTTCCATTAGTGAATACACTGATTGTCAAGTGGAAAAATCAGAGTTAAAGAAAACCGACCCGAGCCTGTATGGTAAGAATGTCACCAGTCTATAGTCACGGACATTAATAATTGAATATAAAATTCCGTGACTATATGTTGCAAACACACTAATTTTAATGGTAAGACTTTATGTGTTTGCAACATTGAACGAACTGAACAATATTGATAAATAGTTTCAGTTCGTTCGCTATTCGTGGACTTTAACAATATTGATACAGATATTAAAGTTCACTACTATATTAAATGATGATAGTCGGTTTTCTTTTTACAACACGCCTAGAATCTACTTTCTAAGAGAACTATCTGTACTCTTATACCTTTGTCTTATTGCTTCCAACAAAGCTACATGTGCTTCAAAGTCTTTTTGAGCTTCTTCTGCTTTTAGTTTTGCTTGCTCGCATTCTAGGCCAACATTATATTCTTCGTTTGGCGGATATGTCCATAGGCATACTTTTTTCTTTTTTCTCTGAATATCATTTTTATTAAACCACTGCTTTCCCGGTTCTTCTGCGTTATCATCATAATCATATACAAATGAGTCTATTTTACTGTCTCTTTTATCACCCATCAATTCATCTTCATTATCTTCTGCTATAAATATAGCTTTTTGTGTTCTAGCATCATATACACTCACAATAGTTGCAATGCTTGAAGAATATAAATTCATTTGATACATATTTAAGTCATCTCTTTTGTTCATAACAACTCTTACACTGTAACCTTTATTATTATCACTTTTTTTTATAACACCGTTTACAATTACAATATTTCCTTTGTTATTATTATCTTCATTTTCGTTTATCTTTACACCATAAATATCATATGCTACACCAGCATACTCAAACTCTATTGGTTTAAGTTTTGTTTGATTTACCAAGTCCGTTAATGTTTTTTCTGAGGTTTTTTGTTCTGATTTAGTTGATTCTTCCTGAGTTGGTTTGTCATCAAAGAAGTAATCATAGCCTTTCTTAATACTAACGACAGCAAGAAAAAGACCTAAAGCTCCAGCTATAGTTAAATTTGCTATTCTTTCAAATTTCTTTAAACTTTTCCAAGATTGTTCGTCCATTTTTTCACGTTATTATATTCTTTCTAATTGTCTTATACTAAATTTATGCTTTCTCAGCAGTGTATGTTTGCACGCCTTTTCCATCTGATGTATCTAACAGCTTCATCTGTTTCATTGTTGCAAATAAATCTACCTTTCCACCACATTTCCAATATTCATCTAACGGACGGTTTGGCCAGTTAAAAACTATGCTCATAAATTTACGAATATTATTAGGGTCATCTCCAAAAGAGTCTAGGACTTTTCTTAGTTTTTCATATTCTCCTATAACTGCAAAATATGCATGAGAATAACGGGCATGTTCACCTTCTGTAAATGTTAGTCCATAACACCATAATACACTTTCAGTGCTTGTTTTTTCTAGAATAACATAAGCAATATTATTATCCAAATAAGAAAGACCCATATATTTTTGAACAGCAAATTTATCAAAACTATATAAAACAATCCCTGTTCGTCTTATACACTCATCCATCTCACTAAAACTGCTTACTACATTAAACGCAGAGGATACTTCAAATGCACCGGTTGCACCTTTATTAGCCTTAAGACAATTATATAATTTATTAATGTCACTTTCATATATCCTAACTGCTTCTCTTAAGATTTCTTCAAATGTTTGAGGAGAGATACCACGTGCTGCAGATATTTGTCTAGCTGTTTTTAAAATTGCTTCAAGAGACGGAATTGCCATTTTATATTTAAAAATCTTCCTTTATATTTAAATCTTTCTGTTTGTTATATCTGTGCAGTGATAATTCCAAAACATATATAAATAACTCTGCTTTTCCTTATGTAAACAAGTGTAAACAGATGTAAACGAAGCTTGAAAGTTTGAAGGCTTGAAAGTTTGAAGGTGTATTAACTGTAAGAAGGTATGAAAGAAATAATAAAATGTAAGAAGTAAGAGGTTTGAGGTAAGAGGGAACAACTACGATGTTATCATCGTACCTTTTACCTCATACCTTTTACCTCCTACTTCTTACCATTAATACATTGTTATTATCGGTGATTTAACATGACAGACAAAAGACAATTAATTCAAATTCCCAGCGAGCAGGTGAAAAAACTCCAAGAGATTGATTCAATCCGAGCAGATTTAGCAGGTTATCCTTTATCAAAAAAAGTTCATATTCTTCTTCAGGAAAAACTGGCAGAGGTGTTCAAAAGCAAAAGCTGGTTTCCTCATCAAGATGGAATTGCCAAAGGCAAATGGTTTGAATATATAAGAGAAAGAATACCATTGCACATTGCTGCGCCGATTGCTTTAGGAATTGTCAAATATTCCAAAGAAATGATTGGATGCGGGTTTACAAAGATACTATGCACAAATGAGGCAGACAAAACATGGTGGGGCAATTATAAGCAGGACATCTATGACGTCGGCAACTATCTTATTCCAAATTTGATGAATAAGCCTTTTGCAGATAAATATTATGGCAAATATCACCGCTTCTTTTCAGAAATGCAGGAGGTATGCGCAGATTATAGGCAAAAAACCTTTTCTGAGTTTACAAAACAGGAGCTTCTTGAAACATATACTTTTTTCTATGAAAAAATGTTAAGGTATCACGCGCAGAGTTTTGACATTGATTCAATGGATATCATGCTCGAGGAAAGAATGAAGAAGAAGTTAAGAGAGTTAATGGTATCAAGGAATAAGTTAGGAGGATTAACCGCATTGAAGAGGGAGTCAAAATCAGCAAAAAACAATAAAGAGAATAAAGAATTCAATGAAACAGAATTAAATGAAAGCGAATTTAACTCAACTTACAGCATTTTAACCACTTCAACAGGAATGTCATACCTAAACAAGGAACAGCTCGCTTTGTATAAAATAGCTTCAAAAATCAAAAAAACAAACGTGCTTTACAAACTATTCTCATACGACGATTCAGACATGATTGCCATCAAAATATGGGAAGATGCTCCTGAAATAAAAAAAGAGATTGAAAAGCTGATTAAGGAATATTGGTGGACATCAATCGGCTGGTCGTCATGGGATGAAAGGACAATTGGCTCTTACATTGAAGCATTGAAAAAAATATTTAAGGAAAATCCTAATGTTGAAGACGAGATTGAAAGAATTACTCTCTTTGTTATGAACGCGAAAAAAGAAAGGGAACGACTTGCAAAAGAGGTTAGATTTGACAAGGAAATGAACAGTCTTATTGACATCTTTGATCATTATGTTGAAATCCACGACTGGAGAAAAGAAATACAAATGAAAACTCTTGTTGTTATGAACAAATTCCTGCATGAGCTGTCAAGACGATACGGCGGCAAATTTGATGATTTATTATGGTGCTGGCCAGAGGAGATAATGATTTATATTAAAAATGGCGCATTTGGCTCAAATTCAGAAAAGTCAGAAAATCCAGAAAAAGGAGAAATTGATTTGGAAAAGATAAGGGCAAGAAAAGAGGCGTTCTTCTTCATGGTAAGAGAAGATGGAATAGAACAGCACACTGGAGAAATGGCAATAAAAAGAAGAAAAGAAGAATTAGCAGCAGACGTAGCTAACATTCAGGATTTTAGAGGAATAATTGCATCACTCGGCAAGGCGCAAGGTCATGTAAAAATATGTTTCTCGTCATCAGAAGCATTGCAAAAAATTAAACAGGGAGATATTATTGTTGCGTCAATGACAATGCCAGATTATCTGCCTGCAATGAAAAAAGCATCAGCTATTGTAACCGATGAAGGCGGCGCAACAAGCCACGCAGCCATTGTTTCCAGAGAATTAAAGATACCTTGCATTGTTGGTACAAAGATAGCAACAAAGATATTATCTGATGGTGAGCTTATAGAAGTAAACGCTAATCATGGTGTAGTAAGGAGATTGAAGAAGGCAGAGTGAAAAGTTTAATGATTTTTGGGGCGGCTTTAATTTATTCAACAAGGTTATAATCATTTCAGCCCAAGCTTATCTAACAGCTTGAATGCTTCTTTGAAGGTATCGCATTTTGCGATACCATAATCTCAGTTTAGTTCTTAGTCAGCACAAACATAAGATAAACTGATTAATAAATCTTTGTTGACGAGAAGCGGAAGATTTACGGAGAAAAATGTGATTCACAGAGGATTATATTAAAGAGTGTCAGTTCTGTAAGTTAAAGAGTGTAAGGTTTAATTATCTTTCAAAATCTCCCAGTGTCCGCCTTTGTCTGGGCCGATTCGTCTTATTTTACCATCTTCTTTAAGCTTATGAATATTCCATTCAACACCTCTTCTGGTAAGACCTGTAATCGCTTCAAGTTCTTTTACACTTATATTTGGTTTTTCTTTGAGTGCTACAAGCATTTTCTCCACAGTTTTCTCCACAGTTTTCTCCACAGTTTTCTGTGCAAGATTTATCTTGCTCTTCAGCTCTTCATAACTTGGTCTCCTAAATATAATAGAAAAAAAGCTGCTGAAATCAAATAGAGGATTGTCTAGACCTTCTTTTTCAAGGGCAAGTTTCATTCTTTCTATTCCTGTTCCTGCTTTTTCGACCTTATCCATACGATAAAACAGGTCAGCGATTAATTCATTTCTCCTTATAGAAACCTTTCCAAAGTTAGTTTCATTCAATCCCTGCGGGAGTGAGCCTGGATTTAAGACAACAACTCGATCATCATAAATTTCTATACTAATATTTGTCCCTGATATGCTATAATCCCTATGAATTATTGCGTTTACCACAGCTTCTCTTAAAGCTTCAAGCGGAATCTCTGTCTTGTCAGTCCTATTGACACCTTTGATTTCACTTCGAGTATGAAGATGTTTTCTTAGGAACTGGATTGCCTGCTCAAATTGAGTAAGCAGATCATTCTGCACTTGGAGCCTATCAAATATATTTACCTTTTCAGTTCCTGCAAATCTAATTAAATCTATCTTTGCCTGTGGAAGGAATCTGGATATTTCATCCGCAAATAATAAGATTCCGGCATTCTTCACCTTCCCCTCTTTTAGAACATTTGCGCTTTGCAAGACTTCATTCATATTTTGAGTCAGTAAAGTTATGTTGGATTCTTTCAAGTATTTTCTGATTTTTTCAATGGAAATATCATCAAGAGTGAAATTCTTGTTTATTCTTTCTTCAAAAGGCAGATTATCATTTTCTTGAAACATAATTCTAATTTCATCTTGAGACATTTTTTGAGAATTACCATCAAGCCTTCTGAAATAGCCAGAACTACAAGAATATGGCTTCTCGTCACCTTCTGGAATTTCAATAACAACAACTTTACCAATCTGTGAGATAACAACTTGCATGGATGGCTTGCAATTTCTTGTCAATGTATTTATTTTTGCTTTCAAATCGTTTGTAAGCTCTTGTCCTTTAACATTCCCTTCATCATCAACACCCAGCAAGATAATGCCGCCTTTAGTGTTTGAGAAGGCAACTATATCACTATCTATTTTTGAAGTGTATGACTCCTTAAATTCCAAAGTTAGATTCTCTTTCTCTTTTAGCAAGATGTTTAGTTGCTCAAAATTCATATTTTTCATTCCGCAAATCTTCCGAAATGCTGATTTTTCAGTTTACGTGTAATTGACATTATAAGTGAAACAGGTTAATAAATCTTTGTTGACGAGAAGCGGAAGATTTACAGGGGAATCAACTTGTTTTTTCGCTATATGTAATGCTAAGAAAAGTTATAATCATTTCAGCCCAAGCCTATCAAGCATTTTAAATGCTTCTTTATCGAATTTGGAGAATCCAAACCATTTCTTGCCTAAATCTTTTAATGATGCGCCAAAATGGTACACATCCATATTGTCAATTATGATAAACCTGTCGTGAGATTGCTTAAACTCTTTTACTTCAATAAGTGGATATTGCGAATTGTATTTAGCTAAGTCGAGCGATAATTGTTTAGAAATCTCTTTGGTGAATATTATCACAGGTACATTTTTGTTTCTCTTGCTGAACAGAGTCAGGACTGAATCATCAATGTAATTGTCAATAAGGACGATAGATTCGTCAGCTGTTCTAATAATATCTGAAACAAATTTATATGAATCAAATATCTGTCCATCAAAAAATATGCCTTTTTCTGGTTTTATATCCTTGTTTTGTATTGCATCAAATATCTCATCGAATTTTTTATCATGTTCAATCTGTTTTCTCTCAACAACATACAATCTTTGGAACATCTGGGCGTTTGAGGAAATAAATCGTCTCATAGCGACAAATGCATTGATTATTTGAATACTTATTTTCACAGCAGTATCGCTTTTCAAAACACCTGAAAGCATAGCCACACCTTGCTCTGTGAAAGCATAAGATAAGTTTCTTCTGCCGCCCCAACTTGAGGTCACAATTTGTGACTTCAAGTTGTTGAATTCATCTTTAGTTAATTGAAACATGAAATTCTGTGGAAATCTTTCAATATTTCTCTTAACTGCTTGATTTAATGCTTTTGTCTCTACATGATAAAATCCTGCAAGATCCGTATCAAGCATAACTTGCATACCTCTTAAAGTATAAATCCTGCTCTTGAGGTTGTCTGTGCTTAAGATTAAACTGTTGTTTATCATTTTGTACACCTTAAATTATTTGCTAATTACATATTTTCATTCCGCAAATCTTCCGAAATGCTGATTTTTCAGTTTATGTGTAATTGACATTATAAGTGAAACTGATTAATAACTCTTTGTTGACGAGAAGCGGAAGATTTACGGGGAAAATTAATAATACCAAAAAAATTTATATATATGAAACATTATCTATATGTTATAATGTCGGACATAAATATTTATACA
>JACQSP010000059.1 GCA_016205905.1 Candidatus Woesearchaeota archaeon | reverse complement strand
TACAATAGCAAAGCTGACAAAATTAGGGTAGGCTTAATACATACACAAATAAAAAAGATTTATATACTACTTATTAAATGATATATCTATTAATATTATTATCAAAAAAGGGGAGTTAATAAAAGTGGTGAGTAGAATACATCCCAAGCATAAAATAGCATTTACTCTAGCTTTCTTAGTCTTACTTACAGCGCTTTCTCTCAATATTACAATTCTTTACGGCAAATATGATAGTTTTAAAGACGTGAAGGATTTGGTGGGGATGGCGAATGGGTGGTATAATGTTTTACCTGACTATTCTATGTATGATTATATCCCTCAAGTGTCAGAAGAACAGAACTCATTGATTATTGACATAAAACCAGAATATGTAAATGAATTCTATAATCTTAAGTCGTCTGGAATATTAACAGAAGATGATTTTGGTGGATTTGTATATGCCAATGCAATGAAAAATGAAGTTTCTTTTGATAAAATGGGATTAAGTAGTGTACCTGGAACTTTTGAACATTTTCTGGAATATTTGAAGAGCAAATCCCTTGACGCGGATACATTAATGACTAACCATCTCAAATATTTAAATGGAGATACAAGTATTCAAGACACTATTTTCAGTGAATGGCATAAGTATTCCAAAAGATATGATACAAAGTTTTTGAACACAATTGATTCACACCAGTTGCAATTAGATTTGGAAATAACACCAAAAGATTTGGGTTTTTCAAGTGAATTAACAGCTTATATGAATTTGTTAAATACACCTAAAGATGGAACTCAAAACCCAGCGGGGGGGGCATTTAAGAAATTGTTGAAGATGTTAACTGGAGATGTGGTGTTTGGGAATTGTGTAACACTTGATAATCTTGAAAAAACAGAGGATGGTGAAACTTATTATTTTGCAGGTGATAATCCATTTAAAGGATATTATTTTATAGGAGATGCGGTAGATGATACAATAACACCTATATGTAAAAATACATATACTATAGAACAACCAATAAAGTTAGCAGATAAAGGAAAATTCTTTTGTGAGCAAGGCACAGTTATAAAAGCTACAAGTGAATATACTGGCCCAGCTATAATAATGGATACTGGCCATGGTGAAAATATTATCTCTGGCTGTACATTTGAAGAATTTAATACTGCAATAAGTGGGAATGAAAGGTTCAACATAGAGATATTTCATAATACCTTCAAAAACAACGAACAAGTATTATTCTTTACTAATCTGCAGTCGAATGAAGATGATGAAAAAAATTCAGTATTTCCAACTCTGAAATTCAGTGGGAATAAAGTTGAAAATACTAATTTTAATGTTGGATTGTTACTGCCTAATTTTGATGGAGAAATTATCCTTTCTAATAATGAATTTATTAATTCTTGGTTATCCTTATTTGGTAATAATTTAGATGAAACTACAAATCCTAAACTAACATTAACAAAAAACAAATTTAGCCTAACTACTGATTCCACTTCACCATTTGTAGTCCTTGGTAATGTTAATAAAGGAACTATTTATAAAAATCGATTTGAAAACTCAGCAAATCTAAATGGTGCTGCATTGAGTATTTCCGATGCATCCAACATAGTAGTTAGCAATAATTTGTTTACTGCTGCACAAGGAGTATCTAATACCAAAGGTGTTTACTTATCTAATGTTAATGATGTTTCGTTCCTTAATAATGTGCTTAATCTATTCTACACGGCAGTTGAAGGTAAAAGTGTGAATAATTTAATTTTTGATAAAAATACGCTTAACAATAATATGTTGGTTTTAGACTTATCTGGTTCAGAAAATGCGGTATTTTCAAATAATAATCTCTTGAATACTTTTGGTAATTCTTTATCTGCAGCAAACAACTTAAAAGTAGGAATGAAAATAATTGGTAATCATAACACATTTTATAATAATAAGTATGAAACTACACAAGTTACAAATTCTAATTTTATCTATTTAGGTAATTCAAATAACAATTATCTCTACAACGTAAATGACAATTCAGTATATATTGATGGACAAGCTTCCTCTGCCTACATGTACTACCCCATCACCTTCGACATAAAAAGAAAATATGTTGATACAACAAGTATAGAAAAAATCGAACCACTAGAGATGGCGCAGGTTAATATTAAGGAGAAAACAGCTCTAAATACAATCGTTGCCCAAGCACTTTCTGGCATTGTTGGCGTACCTTTGAACCAGAATATTTACTTGTATGGATTTACTAAAAAAGCAAATAATGTAAAAGAACTTCAAAAATTATATACTTATTCTGTAAGTTATGGAAAAGAAGTAGACGGAGCAAATAATGAATTAGCACTTCCAGTTGAAGCAGCAGATTTAACTTCACAGCAAAATATTGCAGTTGAATTTAACGACGACTGCATATCTCCTCCTGTTGATTATAATATTAACTATAAAATATTTGAACCATCATCTTCAAGTTACACAGAGTTAATACCGCCTCTTCCTATAAAAGTCAATCCAGACCCTCAAAATAATGGCAACGATTACACAAACATCCTTATCACCAAAGATATAACTTTTTGCGGTGGATTGTATGAGATTTACGACGGTGATTCTAATGTCAATGGAGATACGAGTAAAAAAGGAATGATTCAATTTGGTGGAGAAACACCAATAACTCTTAAATGTGAAGGTACACAATTTAAAGGTCAAACAGTCAATGAAAATAAACAAGGCGCAGGTATTTACATAAACCAAAAAGACGACATAACTGTCGAAGGATGCACATTAACTAATTATGATAATGGCTTGCTGGCAGTTGGCTCTAAGAATGTCGGAATCAAAGGCAATACTTTTAAGGATAATAATATTGGCCTGCAATTGAATCAACAAGATGCGAAAACAGAAATAAGTGCAGAAATTAAATTAAACACTTTCGAAGATAATAAAGATTTGAATATATTATTCATCAATCCAAGCAGTACAGATGTGAGTTATATTTACAACAACAATTTCAAGAATACAAATCCTGTCCATCATCCATCAGTTGAATTTGATCTGCTTGAAAATAATGCTGCAACTCCTCTTGATAGCCAACTAATGTTGTATAAAGATGGATACGGAAATTATTGGGAGGATTATAAAGATGTAGTTAAATCTTTATGTGCTGACAATTACATAAATTATAAAGAAAGTTATACTGATGCAGACAAAGGCAATGATGGTTTCTGCGATAGTGCATATAAGTTTAAGGCTAATGGTGTTGACCCTAAATATGACTTACTAGACAAATATCCTTATTTAACATCTATCGACTTCTCAAACATTATTCCAAAAACATCTGCAACAGTCAGCCTTACTGTTGATAAAAGCAATAATAATCTTGTTGCAGCAACGACAGGCTATGAATCTTTTATAACAAGTGTAGCATACAACTGGTTTGTTGACGAGGAATCAATGACTGTGTTAAATCTCCCAATGAATAAGTGGGATACAGAAGGAACTAATATGTATAGAATAACAGACATCAGCGGAGACAATTTAGTCGCTTTTGCAGGCGACGGAACAGGTAAGAATATTCCTGAATTAACAGACGAAGGTGTTGGAAAGGCGATGAAGTTTAGTGGTGATGAATTTATAAAAGTACCATACACACAAAATTTAGACAATGTTGATGAAATAAGTATTGAGTTTTTATTTAATATTGCGCAAGAGGATATTAATCCTTATTATGTGTTAGTCGTGAGAGCAAATGAGAATAAAGGGTTTTTGATAGGTTACAACAAAAAAGTAGAAGATGGAATAAAAAAAGATAACTTTGTTTTTATACTTTTTAAAAATGTAGATACCAATGGTAAAAAAGTATCTATTCCTATTAAAACAATCGAATCAACTTTGAATCCATTATACTCCTGGCATCATTTTGTTGGTATATTCGATAAAACAACAAAAAAATTAGAATTCTATGTTGATAATGTTAAAATAACAGATGATACTAATGATGATTTTACAGGAAATGAAAATTTAATATTTAATAATAATGATTTATATTTTGGAATGTTTCCAGAAAAATATGAAACTGACAACTTAATTAGTGATAATGGTTTTAATGGTATACTTGATGAGATAAAAATCTACAATAAAGTATTATCTCCAGAACAGATACAGGCAAACTACAATGCATTATTTTTTGAAGGAACATTAAATGACCAACTTGGACCAGGCGTATTGCTTCCAAACAATAATATTATTACTAAAGAAACCCACGGCGACTGCGGCAATTGGAAAGTGAAGTCATGGCTGACGACAAATGAAGGAGGTTTAATATCAACAGATGCATTAGGAGCAGAATATAACTCATTTTTATGCGGATTAGAAGTTTGCACAGATGACAGTAATTGCAATGCGCCAAAGAAATGTCTTGAATATCCTAATGACCAAACTATCAAAGTGTGTGATTATCCATCTTGCACTAATGACGCCGATTGTGGACAAGGACAAAGCTGCGCATTTGGAACCTGCTTGATATGCAAAGGTTTTAAAAATGGAGCAAATAGTGAAGTTAAAGACGATATGGAAATAACAGAGCCAACACTTATCTGCGCTGGAACATATAATGCTGTTGACGCAAATAATGACGGCTACATTAAAATCACAAAAGACAAGGTTGGCCTGATGTGCCAAGACGGAACAAAGATAATTGGGCCGGAAGCTGAATATGACAAAACAATCTCAAAAGGAAGTATAGGTATTATTGCTGAAAATAAAAAGAATGTAGTAATTTATAATTGCAATATTTCTAAATTTACGACTGGAATTGCTGCAAGCAATATAGAAAATATTCTATTTCATAATAATGAACTAAAAGAAAATACTATTGGTATTAATACTAGTAACGTGAAAGGTAGTTTTACTTTCTCTAATAATGTTGTTTCTGAAAATATAATCGGATTAATGATGAATAACCTAGTTTCACTCTACCAATACATATTGAATTCAAACATAACAAATAACCAATATAACTTATTTGTTGATAACGAACTTAACAGCGCAACAATTTCTCTCTCTAATTTAAGCAATAGTAAACATTTAATTGAGTTAGCAACAACTGATGATAACTTAAAGTTCTTAAACCAAATAAATAACAAAGACATTATAATTAAATTACAATCAACAAATGTTCCTATATTCAAATTCTACGATACATATTTTGACGATGTTTATTTTATTGTCAATAAGGATTTATCTGATGCTGACAAACAAACTGCCAACGCAAACATCAAAAGATACTGGACATTAACAGCTAACGTCGTCAAAAGCACTGACGGAATGAGCCCTGTCGAGAGCGCAAGTATTGAGATAACCAGCAATGCTGACGAGATTAAACAATTTGGCGGAATGGTTGATGTTAATGAAGACAATGTTGTTGACCCCAAAGATGCTCATTTCACTGACAAGGATGGCTTAACATCATTCTATCTTTTTGCGAATATCACTGACAAAAATCAATCAAAGACAATAAAAGACCTGAATCCATACTCAATTACAGCGTTTAAACAAACAGGATTGCCAGGCGCAAAACCTGCTGTGTCAGCGCCATTCATTATAAAAGAGCCAACATTCAAAAAATTAGATTTAGACACAGGCAAGGAGTTTGAAATTCCTAAAATATTTGAAAGTACAGTAACACAGTCCTCTTCAACAGGCGGTGGCGGCTCAAGTTATGAGAAAACTTGCTCGCCTTTGGTTGATGACAAATGCAAGCTCAAATATAAATACACGCCGTGTGTTTTGCAGGGTAATTTAAGCTATCCGACAAAGATATTTACCTGCAATTCCACGAATAACTGCGGCATGAGATTGTTTGTTGAGCCCTGCGAAGGCAATGCGCCGAGTTATGCGCCAGGCTGCAGCAATAAAATGAAAGATTTGTTTGAAGAAGGTGTTGACTGCGGAGGGCCATGCTCGAAACAATGCCCTGCAACCTGCACTGACAAGAAACAAAATCAGGGCGAGACAGATGTTGACTGCGGAGGCAGTAGTATAAGCAGCACTGCAAGCGGCGGTACAATCAGCAGTACAAGCGGTACTGCAGGCGGCGCTGGTGGCATTAGCGCTAATAACTGCGCCAAATGTCTCGACGACAAAAAATGCGCTGTAAATGAAGATTGTAAATCTGGATTTTGCAAAAATGGGTGGTGTAAACAAGCTACCTGTTACGACGGATTCAAAAATCAGGATGAAACAAACGTAGACTGCGGCGGGAAAACCTGCGCGCCATGCGAAGGTAAACAGGAAGCAACGTGTTATGACAATATAATTAATCAGGGCGAAACAGATGTTGACTGCGGCGGGCCTTGCAAACCATGCACGCCTGTTTTAGAACAGCCAAAAGGATTCAATTATTACTGGCTGTTACTATTATTATTAATTCCTTTAATTGCAATTTTGTTTTACGCTGGTTATTCACAATATCAAAAACAGCACAAGCCAATTCCTCCAATGAGTAAAGGTTTAAACAATGGATTTAGCAAAGGATTAAAAGGATTTAGTAAAGGAAATGGTTTGCCATCACTGGATGAATTAAAGCTTTCAAAGGAATTAAATGCAGAGTTTGGAAAGCCATCTAAACTGCCAAACAAGCCAATGCCTCTGAAGAAAGAAATATTTACTGAATTTGACAATGTAATAAAAGATGAGATCAAGAAATTGCTGGATGAGGGCAAATCAAAGCATGAAATAAATGAGGCGCTTAAAGCCAAAGGATATCCGCATGAGAAAGTGAATTATCTTTTTGAGAATTCTCTTCATGATTTGCTGCCGAAGACTTATGAGCAGCAGCTAAAAACCTACATTAATTATTATTTATCAAGAGGTATGTCAAAGACTGCTATAAAAGAGGCATTGCTGGAAAAAGGATGGAATAAGAAGATTGTTGATGGTGTGTTTGGGAAAGGATGAGTGATATCTTAACGTTCAAATCATATACTAAAAGGAATTAGTTTTCGAACAAACTAATTCCTTTTGTAAGTTGGAAAGCAAAGCTTTCTAACTTCTCAGGAATCTCTGATTCCCGAGATATACAACTGTCCTTAATTTTAGTTCGGAAGTTAAGGACATTTAGTATAT
>JACQSP010000052.1 GCA_016205905.1 Candidatus Woesearchaeota archaeon | reverse complement strand
ATGGTAAGAGGAGTTAATTGTAAGAGGTAAAAGGTATGAGGTAAGAGGTACGATGATAACATCGTAGTTGTTCCCTCTTACCTCATACCTCTTACTTTTAACCATTTACTCCTCTTACCACTTTACAAGCTTTATACCCTTTGTCCTAAAATTATTGTCGCTGACTAAATTATAATCAATTATTTATATAACTTCCAATCTTTTGGGAGAATGATTCACCAATCCTTCATCTTTTTACCAAAAATCAGCCATACTAAAGAGCAGTCTATCTGGCAGCAGGGCATTAATGGCTGGGATGATTTTCTCAATGCAAAAAGTGTCGCAGGTATTTCGCCAAAAACAAAATGTTTTTATGATCTCTGCCTGACAAGGGCGAAAAAAGAATTGAAGGAGGATAATGCATTGCATTTTTATGAGCGAATGCCAAATGTTGAAGCATGGAGATTATATGAATATTTTAAAGAGCAAACCTGTTTTCTTGATATTGAAACAGTAGGCTATAATGGATATATCACTGTCGTCGGCCTTTATGATGGATATGACACAAAAATAATGGTTAAGGACATTAATTTAAACATGAAAATTTTGAAAGAAGAACTTGCTAAATACAAGCTTTTGGTAACTTTCAACGGCTCAAGCTTTGACCTGCCCTGTTTGAACAGATATTATCCTGGTTGTGTGCCAAAAACAGCGCATATTGACTTAAGGCATACCTGCAAAAAAATTGGTTTAACTGGCGGGCTTAAATTAATTGAGCAACAAGTTGGGATAAAAAGGCCAGAACACCTTAAAGCAATTGGCGGAGACCAGGCAATAGACCTATGGCGAGCGTATAAATCAAGTGGAGATAAAGAATATTTAGATCTGCTTGTGCAGTATAACGAAGAAGATATTGTTAATTTAAAGCCGCTGATGTGGCATGTGTATGATAAGCTGAAGAATAATTTTGTAAAAAATGGATCATCAAGACCTTGTTTAAACCAAAAGATTTAAATATATGTTAATACTACCATAATATTATGGTGATACTACCATGATTAACAAAGACACAACAATTATAAAATATCTTTTGAATAACAAAACTAAAGAATTGAATATTCTTAATATATCTAAAGCGCTGAAAATGGATTACAAAACAGCTTATTCCATAGTTAAACGGCTCGAAAAAAAAGAAATAATTGCTATTGAGCAGTTTGGCAACTCAAACCGTTTGAAACTCATCAATAAGATACATCCACTTATATTTGAGGCAGAGTATGAACGCAGAGGGGAGCTATTAAAAAACAAGAATATTAAAGTAATGCTTAGTTATTTCAAAAATTCATTAAAACCAAAATGCTATGTGCTGCTTCTTTTTGGTTCATATGCAAAAAAAACACAGAACCAAACATCAGATATTGACTTAATGTTTATATGCTCTGATGGAATTGAAGAACAGTTTGAGAAAGAAGTGCTTGCGGTAACAGGCATTTTACCACTACCTTTACATTGCTTGGTATTCTCTGATAAACAATTTATTGAAATGATAAACGCAAAAAAATCTAATGTTGGACAGGAAGCTTTAAAAAATAATGTTATTTTATATGATATAGAAACATATTATGAGTTGATATAAATGATAGATGCAAACATTAAATATGAAAAAATTGTTAAATCAGTAAGATATACAAACGATAAATTATCATGAACTCTTGAACTAGCCATGAAAGCCTTCATCGTATACCCAACATACAGAATAATTAACAATACAGCATATATTTATTTATTTGGCAGGCTTGAAAATGGAGAAAGTTTTCTTACAATAAATCATTTCCAGCCATATTTCTGGATTAAAAAAAGCGAATTTGAAAAGGCAAAGAAAGCTGCTGATAAATTTAACATTCCATTTGAAACAGACAAAACAGGCAGGGAAAAAGACAAAACAGGCGGGGAAAAGATCAAAAACTTCGACGATGAAGAAGTTGTAAAGATTATTCTAAACCTTCCGTCAGATGTTCCAAAGCTGAGGGAACAATTAGACGCAGAGAAAATTGAATGTTATGAAGCAGATGTCAGGTTTGTTTACAGGTTCATGATTGACAACGAGATAAAAGGCGTAACAACGATAAAAGGAGATTATAAAAAAGGCAATTTTGTCAATAGAATTTATGAAAACCCTTGTTTCGAGCCTGTTTCTCAGTCATCAGCGTCGCATGCTGCGCAGTATGAGCCGCAATTAAAGGTGCTCTCTATTGACATTGAGACTAATGAGAATTGTATTAATAAGAATAGTACCAATCAAAATGAGCATAATAAAAATGAAAAGGAGAGTAATAAAAAGGAAAATAATCTAACTTCTCCAGAAATCATTTCCATTTCATTGTACACAGACAATTACAAAAAAGTATTTATTGTTCTTGACGATAAAAAAGTTAAGTTCCATAATGTAAAATTACATAATGCAATGTGCTTCGACAATGAGAAAGCAATGCTTGAATATTTTAAAGAGCAGATACAGGAACTTGATCCTGACATTATTACAGGATGGAATGTAGTTGATTTTGATTTTGCAGTTATTCGGGAAAGATTTAAGGTGCATAAAATTCCTTTTGTTCTCGGAAGAGCAGAATGGGAATCATCATTAAAAATTCAGCAGGACTTTTTTAAGGAGAGCACAGCTGATATTGCAGGAAGGCAGGTTTTAGATGGTATGGCCATGATGAGAAGCTCGTTTATTGCCCTCGAAGATTACAAGCTTGAAACAGCAGCGCAAAGCATTCTTGGCAGGGGCAAGCTAATTAAAGGCGATAATAGGGGCGCAGAAGTCATGAAACTTTACAAGACAGAGCCTCAAAAGGTCGTAGACTACAATCTAGAAGATGCCAAGCTGGTCTATGATATTCTTGAAAAAAAAGAATTGGTTAAGCTTTACATTCACAGGTCAACATTAACTGGAATGCAGCTTGACAGGGTAAGCGCATCTATTGCCAGCTTAGATTCAATGTATTTGAGGGAAACTAAAAAACGCGGAATAGTATGCCCAACTTCAAAATATGGTGACAAAGGAGAAAGAATTAAAGGCGGCTTTGTTCGTGAATCATCACCAGGAATTTATGATTACATCATCGTTTTGGATTTTAAAAGCCTGTATCCCAGTATTATAAGGACATTCAATATTGATCCATATTCTTTTGATTCAGGAACTGATACAAGTACAAAAAAAGGCGAAAAGGGAGAGATTGTTGCGCCGAACAAAGCAAGATTTTTTAAAAAAACAGGCATTCTGCCGTCAATAATTCAATATTTATGGGAAATGCGGGACAAGGCAAAGAAAAAGAAAGACAAGATTACAAGCAACGCTATTAAGATTACGATGAACAGTCTGTACGGAAGCCTTGCCAATCCTGTCTGCAGGTTTTTTAATTTAGATATGGCAAATGCAATAACAAGCTACGGCAGGTATATTGTGCAGGAAACAGCGAAAAAAGTTGAAGAGATGGGCTATACTGTAATTTATGGAGATACTGACAGTATTTTTGTGTTATCAAAAGCAAAATCACTTGAGGATGCAGATAAAACAGGAAAGAAAATTCAAGACGAGATAACTGAATTCTGGGCTAAGACAGTCAAGGAATGGTATAAGATGCCAAGCTACTTGGAATTGCAGTATGAAAAAGTGTACAGAAAATTTATTATGCCTAAACTAAGGGGTGTTGATGTCGGCGCGAAAAAAAGGTATGCAGGATTACTTGTTGTAAGAGATGAAAGCACTGAACAAAAAGGTAAGATAACAGAAAAACTTGATTTTGTCGGCATGGAATTTGTAAGAAGGGACTGGACAGAGCTGGCTAAAGTTTTCCAAGTCGAGCTGTTGAACAGAATCTTTAATAATAAAGAAGTCAGCGAATATGTCATTAATTTTGTCAAAGACCTGAAAAAAGGCAAGTATGACAAACTTCTCGTCTATAAAAAAGAACTGAGAAAAGGAGTAAATGAATATACAAAAACAACGCCGCCTCATGTAAAAGCCGCAAGATTATTGGATAAGATTGACAGCACAATAATAGAATATGTATTAACTGAGAAGGGCCCTGAACCAATACAAAACCTGAAATCAAAAATAGATTATGAGCATTATACTGAAAAGCAATTAAAGCCAATTGCTGACAGCATTCTTGTATTTTTTAACCAAAACTTTGACGACTTAATCAGCGGAAAGAAACAAACGAGTTTGTTTGATTATTGACCTCTTTAATAATTTAGTTTTTTGGTATGTGCATAGCTTTCCAAGTGGATAGTGCCACTGCAACAAATTTGAGGAAGTATAAGCACGGACATTAATAATTAAATATAAAATTCCGTGCTTATATTCGTGGACTTTAACTAAATATATACATATATTAAAGTCCACCGCTATAGCATCCTCATTAAAAAAGCTATACACATACGTTTTTTGATGCATTTTGTTATACTAAAATTCCTTAATTTTCGAACAAAAATCAAGGACTTTTGTATATACAAATGGAATTAGTTTGTTCGAAAACTAATTCCATTTAGTATATATCCTACTAAAGTTGGAAAGCAAAGCTTTCTAAATTTTTGAATGAGTGTTCACTCCGAGGCTAGTTCTTTTCTTAAAAAGTAGCCAATAATCAATATAAAAAAAATAAACACTGCTATGCCAATAAGATTAGCATATTTCCATTCAATAAACGCACTTTGAAGGCTATAAAAGTAGCTTTTTGTCCCAAAAATGTCAAGCTTGTTAATTATGCTGGTTCCTTTGTATATAATAATAATCATGCCGAGGATAATAAACAAAATGCCTGATATTAAGTTCGTGGAATGAATTTGAATATTTTTTCCAAATAGTTTAAACGTAAAAATCCTGCCTATGATAAATTTGTTTTGAGAAAGGTTCAGCTTATCATAAAAAATTGATAATACAAATAACGGCACAAGATTCCCCAATGAATAAAAGAATAATAATAAGCCAGAATACCACATATTATTAAGTATTGCACCAATGCCAAGGATACCTGCTAATATTGGGCCTAAACAAGCTGTCCATCCAAGTGCAAATGACACTCCAAATAAAAAAGTTCCCTGAAAATCTCCATTGCTTTTATTAAAGTATCTACTGAAGCGATTGTTAAGATTAAGATAATTGCATACTTTCTTGCCGCGTATTGTTATAACACCGAGAATGATCATAAATATGCCTGCAATTGTGACAATCCATGCCTGCTGCATAACCGCAAGAGACTGCTCTCCTATGTAGCCTGCGATTACTCCCATAATTATAAATACTGCCGAGAAGCCTAAAAAAAATACAAGCGTCATTTTGGTTATATTTTTCTTTTCTTTAAATGTATACGAGAAATAAGCCGGCAGGAAAGGCAGGATACATGGAGACAGAATGCCTAACAATCCTGCGATAAATGCTATAAAAAATGAGATCTTCACTGCAAAGTCTTGTGCGTTTGCAGTGTTGTATTCAATTATTTTCTGCAGATTGATGGGGAGCTGTGACTGCGCCGCTACATAGCTTGCAGATAGCGTCAGCATAAGTATACTTAATGTAACTATAATTAATAAAAAAAATAAAAATCTCAAGTACTTATATCTTCCTGTTTTTCGTAAGTAAAAAGTTTGCCAGTCAGCTTTGGCGAAAACCCACAAGATAATACGCTGCAAAATAGCAAAGTTTATCATAGGTTTTCGCTACCCTTCATGTCTAATGAGACATAAAAGCAAAGCTGACAAATTT
>JACQSP010000049.1 GCA_016205905.1 Candidatus Woesearchaeota archaeon | reverse complement strand
TTTGTGGGACGCAGTCCACCGTCACAAATGAAGGTAAGAGGTAAGAGGTTTGAGGTAAGAGGTACGATGATAACATCGTAGTTGTTCCTTCTTACCTCCTACTTCTTACCTTTTACCTTTTTTAGTGAACTGGTTGGACATGCCAGGAACTAAAAAAAACGAAAAGGCACAGTATTTTCTATACTCTTTTCCTCAAAAAATTATCCCATCTATCTGCTTTCTTGTTTTTTATAACTACTTGTTAACAAATACTCTCTTCTTCTCCTTTTGCACAAATATATTTATATATAACAATAGCCTAAATCCAATAAAAAAGGTGATTATATGGAAATCTCATCCTTGCTTAAGCTGAAAAAGGAGAACATTGCAGAATACGGCCAGAAGGCCTCTTTGTTAGGTGAGCTTAGCTCTAATTTTAATATTCCTGAGGGTTTTGTTATCGGCGCAAAAGTATTTCAGCAGTTTATTGACGAAACTAATTTAACCGGTGAAATTGGCAAATTATTGGGCGAGATTGACACTAAAAATTATACTGAATTACATAATCAGGCAAGTGAAATACAGAAATTAATCATTTCAACAGAGATGCCTGAGCAGATAACAGAGGAGATACTTGAATTCTATCAAACCTTGAGCGATGTTGATACATTAAAGAAAGACAGCTCAAAAAATGCAAAATCAAAGACAGATAAGAGCAAAAATGAACCTATCGACGAGCCGTTTGTTGCCGTAAGAAGCAGTCCTAACATTTACATTGCGCCGAGAACGCATCTTGTTTTTCTTAATGTAACAGGCGAGCAGGCGCTTCTTAAGATGATAAAAGCGTCATGGGCTTCTTTATTCTCACCAAAAGCACTGCATTATTATCTCTCTAACAATCTTCTCCAGCAGGCAAACATGGCTGTCATTGTCCAAAAAATGCTCAAGACAGATCAGGCAGCAAAGGTTTCAACAGTTTCCTCAAAATCAAAAAATGAAATCGTTATAGGCGCATGTTATGGCTTGGGTGAGGCAATATCATCTGGATTAATTTCACCCGATAGATATGTCGTCAACAAACTTACAAAAAAGATTTCATTTGATATTCATACACAGTCCATTAAGCTTATCTGTGATCCTGATGCAAAGACAACAATAAAAATGGATATTTCTCAGGCAAATGCAGAGAAACAAAAATTAGACGACAGGCAGATCATAGAACTTGCAGATGCATCAAAAAGAATTGAATCTTTTTATAATTCTCCGCAGAAAATAGATTTTGCTTATCATGACAAAAAGTTGTATGTTCTCGAAGTTATGCCTGTTCCTAAAGAGTTAATTCCTGTTGGAAATGCAGAGGAGCTTATACAGGAATCAGATGATATTGAAGAAAAAACAGATGGATTTACAGAAGAAACTAATAAAATAGATAATAATATTGATGAAGTAGACAATGCAGCATTTGAGGAGCATGAGCAACCACAAGTCCTGCAAACTGAAGAAGCGAGATATGAAATACCGTCACAGGCGCCCCAAAAATCACAGATTAAAGTCGAGGCATTATCTTCCCATACAGAGTATAAAAAAGCGCCTGCAACGCCTGCAGCGTCTACACCAAAAGTTTCTTTCTCTAAATTAACAGAGGAATTATATAATCGCTCAAAAGCATTAAAAGCAGCGAAAGAAATCAAGCAGCCGTTTATAGCAAAAGAGATTGTCAGCCAGATTGTTAGCTCTGCTGAAAAACAGGATTATTCTAATCAAGATACAAAAATCTCAGAAGGGGTATCTCAAGAAATTAAAGCATCTCTTTCAGAAGAAAACAAGCATGAAGAACAAATTCTTCCTAAACCGACTGATGATCATTTTAAACAACATCCTAAAAATAATGAATCTACTAATTATAATGAACCTAATGAATTAAACATAGATGAAGCAAAAGAGGCTGATAAAGTGCAACAAACTCAAACATACCAAAATTTTGAATATCAATTAACAAAAGAAGAAGAGAATCTACTAAAAAATCTTCCGATTAACGATGATGAAGGCAATGAAAAGACTTATGTTATCAAAGAGGAAAATAAGCAAAAACAGGAAGACGTTAACTTAATGCTTGAAGAAGTTGAAGAAAAGTCACAGGAAACTTATGACGGAAAATATGAAGAAGAATATGACTATCAGCAAGTTCTTGAGCAGCTGGAGCAAATAGGAAAAGAGAGCGAGCATTCAGACAAGCATTCTAGTAATAATGATAAAAATTCAAATCAAAAACATTCAGCTCAAAGGGATATAAACAAAAAGCTTGAGAAGGAGATTGAAGAGAAGAACATAGGCCTTTCTGATATTCAAACTGAAGTTTATTCAGAGCCAGAAGAGGAAACAAGTGCAGAGCATCAGCAAAAAGTAAACAAGGAGGTTGAGCAGGCTTTAGAAGAAGTATATGAAGGTGTTGCTGAAGAAGAGGAATCAAATGAAGGCGAAGAAGATTCTGGTGAAAGTTATGAATTTGAATTAACGCCTGAAGAAGAGCACGCTGTGCAGTATGAAACAGATGCAGTTGTTGTAAAAGATGACGAATATAATAAGCTTAACAAGGAGCTTAAAAAAGAATATAAAAAAGAAGAACATTATCATGAACATAATCGTGAACCTCATCATGAAACAATCTCAGAAGAGAAATTAAATGACGAACTAATTGAAAACATTCAAAAAAATAACAATGAAGATGAAAAAGAGAATAATAATAACTTCAATGAACCTAAAGAGGAGAATAACAATAACTTTAATGAACCTAATGATGATAACAGCAATAATGAATACAATAATTTAGAATCTGACGAAGATAACAAAGGTAAACATCATAAAGAGGACGATGATAATGAAGACGATGACTCAGACAACAAGGATAAGGATAGAGAGGAAGAAAGGGCTAACGGCAACAGGAAGAAGGACAGCGGGTTTTATTCTTTTGGGTTTTGAATGATTGCTTTGATCTTTTTAGTTCTTCAAACCCTAAATATTCACATTCCAACAATTACCTCCCCACCAAAATAATCCTTTTCGTCAAACTCTTATGGATATAATATTCAAACTCTTTTTTTAGCTTCCATTTTCCCAGCAGTTTTCTGTATTTTATGGTTGATGGAAAAGCTATAATCATTTGTTTTGTATACAAATATGCTTTTTTAAGAAATTGTTTTAATAATTTATCAATATCTACTGGTTTAGTATTTAATCCGTAAGGAATATCTGTAACAATTGCATCAACTTGTCTGTTTAATTTTAGTGCATCATGCAGTTCCAAACTAAACTTTTTTATTTTATAATGCCTTAAATTTGTTTTTGCGCGGATAAGCATTTCTTTGTCAATGTCACAGCCGACAATATTAAAACCCATTAGTCCAGCTTCTATTAATATCCCTCCGGAACCGCAGAACGGGTCAAGCACAGTTATTTCCGCGCTTGTTTTCATAGTTATTTTCGCTGTTGTTTTGCTTCTATTATCTTTCACTTCAGCGCCTTTAATTTTGTCTTTATTTTTAACTGCAGTTGCAATATCTTTCATCCCAACTGCAATATTAACGCATGCTTTAGCCAGTCTTGGATCTAATGACGATGGATGCAGCGCTGGCCTTAAATGCGCTTTTCTTTTCAGAAAGGTTTTAGGATTCTTCCACAACAGCTTTGTTGCATAGATTTTAGCATCTGCTTTGACAAATACAAACAATGTTTTGGGAGTGGTTAAGTTCACTTTAGGAGCTTTAAGTTTATTCCATATAATTCCAGCATATTTCTTTTCATTTTCATGCTCAATGTTTATGGTTCTCACGCAGAAATTTGTGCTGTAATGTTCCTGCCAGTTAAAGAGTTTAATCTTTCCAACCAAATCTTTTAATGATGATTCAAACAAAACCTCGTCAACATAATTAGTATAAGCTAATCTTTTGAATATATTTAATATCTCTTTTTTCGGTGTATCTTTTGTTGACTTACTTTTTTCAAATGTATCTTTTCTTGCTTTGTTTTTATCATTAATGTCAACAACCAAGAAATTTTCATTTAGTTCATACTTTTTTACATCAAGCAGTTCTAGCGCTTCAAATAATGAAAGTTTCAAATTTTGCTTGGACAATGATAATAAGTATTTCATAAAACCTGCTTCATAAACAAAATATATAAATCTTCTCTTCTTTCTGATTGTTCATGGCAAACTTAGCAAAAAAAGGGCGTCCAATTGGCTCAAACATTCGGCAGAATTTAATAGACCTTCTTTTTGTCAAAGGGAAGGCATTTGGCTATGAGTTGTCTAAATCCTATAATAAGATATTTCCTAAATGCACGTCTAGAGTAATTTATTATCATCTTAACAAGGGAGTTCAGTTAGGCGAGTTTAAAGTGAGCAAGATTGTCAAAGAAGAAGGTGATTTCAGCTGGGGCAGTACAGTGGAAAGAATATATTATCAGCTCGGCGAAAAAGCAGCGCCGAAAGACAATGAGCAGGTTAAACTTTGGTTGAAAGAGAACAAACAAGTAATTGATCAGAAAAACGTATTTGTTTAGCTGAAGTCCTGTTTTTGAATATCTTTTCTCGCTCCCAACGCGTTCTAGGGACGAAGTCCATCGTGTAGGCACGGACACTAATTTTTGTATATGTATCTCCGTGCATACATACGTGGACTTTAACAATATTGATACGAATATTAAAGTCCACCACTATCTCATGAAAAGTTTTTTACGTTTTTTTAAGCGTTATATAACCATTTCAAATTTAATTTAATAAAACCTAAACTAAAAATAATCATGAGACGGGTGGCTGCGCCCATGAACTAAAAAAACAAAAAGGGACTACTCAAATATTTTAACCAACTCTTCAGTAGAATAAATTTGAATTATGGTTTGCTTATGCCGAGTACCTTCTCTTTGCTAGGTTTTTATTTAACTCTCTACCTAACTTTATTGCATCTTCCTCTGTTAATATGCTCTTTGCCTTAAATTTTTTAATAAATTCAACTTCATAGCTTTTCACTTATCTTCCTCCACAACCCTATCGCTGCAAACGCCTCTCTTTTTGTCATCATTGATTTTCCGATTAATCTTCTCCATACTATCTTTTGCGTTTCTTTTTTCTCAGGTGTTGTAAACTCCAGCTTGTCAAGAACTTGGTTAATTCGCATCATCATAACTTCCTTGTCTTTCTCGCTTGCTGGTGTTATCATTGCATTTGTCTTTGTCTCTTTTTCACCTAACGCCTGAAACAATTCATAAAAAAGTATTGCGCATGCATGGCTGATGTTTAATGTAGGATATTTTCTAAATGAGGGTATAGAAACAATAAAATCGCAGGCATTTATCTCATCGTTAGTTAACCCAATTCCTTCTCTGCCGAATATCAATGCAGTTTTTTTTGTATTTATTACAGAACTATTATTTATATTAATTCTTGAAATTTTTTTTAGATTCATTTCAGACATCTTCTTTTCATTCATTCCAGAAACTTCCTCATTGCAGCTTAATTTTTCTGCTAGCTGTTTTGGCGTTATTGGACTTCTTGGAATATTATAGTCTGTGCCAAGCTTCGCAGTTGTTCCAATCAAATAATCAAACCTGTCTAAATATTCTTTCTTGACAACCTTTGCTTTTTTCAGGATTGGCAGCGCATGTTTTGCCCGCTTTATTGCCTCACTGGAATCCTTGTCGCATAAAGGCTCAACTAATACCAGCTTATCTAACCCAAAATTAGCCATGACTCTTGCAACAGCTCCGACATTGCCAGGATGCTCTGGCTGGATAAGCACAATATTAATCATATTAACCATATTTACAAAAGCGTGCATAAAAGAATTATAAACTTTTCTGAATTTTGGGATTTTAGTATATTTATCCAAACATCGCAAACGGATTGCCTAAATAATTGATAAGCAGGCCAAACACTAAAAATACAAGGAATAATACTGCTATAAACACCCAGATTTTTTGCGCTTTTTCTTTGTTATTGACTACTTTATGCAGAGCTACCTGCAGCATTCTTCCGCCGTCAACAATGCCTAATGGCAGCAAGTTTGCAAGGCCAATTAATAGATTAAGTATGAACAGCCATTTAAGCAGGCTTTTTATTTTAAAAATAAATGGGGCAAGCCATTCATAACCCCCTTTCACCTTTACCTCATTTTTTATGTTCTTTACGCCTATCAATGGCTTTGTTTTGTCGTCAGGATTAGCAGTTGTTGTTATAACATAGCTTTGATTGCCAGAGCCGAAACTAATTTTGTCCTCTGGCTTCACGCAATATTGGAAATTATAAACAAAATCTTCGTATGATTTAATCTTTTTATCATTGTAATAATCAATAATCATGCCTGTTGTTAATCCTGCCTGCGCAGCTGGCAAGGAGCCATTCATTATATCAAAACTAAATCCAACTGGCTGGGTTATTTTTGCTTCTATTGGAAATACTATCCATGATGAAATCAGAAGAATAATCAGGGCAAAAACAATGTTTGCAACAGGCCCAGCAGCAAGTATAGAATATTGAACTATGTCCTGTTGTTTTTTCATTTTTTTCTCGTTTGGTTCGACAAACGCAGCAGGTATAATTGGGATTAAAACACCGAGAATAGCAAAACCGCTTGATGTAACCTCTAAATTATGCGCTCTTGCAACAACACCATGAGCAAACTCATGAACAATAGCTAGTACAAAGATTGAGATCAGCCAGTCTGTAAATGGCAATATTCCCAACCCAGGTATATTTGTAAATGGTAAAACTAACATTACTCCTGGATCAGTAGCAGTTGGCTGGAATATTATCTTGAAAATCAGCAGAACAACAGAAAACGCTACATAAATCATTCCTACAAAACCAATGCCGACAGAGATATAACCAAACAATTTGACATATTCTCTGTATTTTTCAGATAAGCTGTCCATTAGTTTTAATCCTAATTTGGTTCTGTACATAATTATATATAAGAAAGGATAGAATATCTTCTGCACAACCAGTTCTTTTCTTTTAAGATATAAGAGAATACATAGAAATAACACAAAAACTATTGCGATAATTACTTCTAAATCCATTATAAACCTCTTTTATGTAAAGTAAGAGGTAAAAGGTAAGAAGTAGGAGGTAAGAGGAGTTAATGGTAGGAGGTAAAAGGTATGAAGTACGATGATAACATCGTAGTTGTTCCCTCCTACCTTATACCTTCTACTTTTAACCTTTTAATCCTCTTACTTCCTACCTCAAACCTCTTACCTTAAATCATTCACTTCTTCCTTTTTGGCCTGAGCACGTCGCTGTTGCATTTCCTGCATTTTATCTTGCCAGCTATAACTTTCATGTTTGGCGCCCTGACTTTTGACTTGCATCTTTTGCAGACAAAAACATTCTTGAAAATTCTTGCTTCAGCTTCTGGATATCTTACCATAATTATCGCCCTTGGTTATTTTTTAATCGTCTTTAATTCTTATTATTATTTATTTTTTTTCTTTTATCTTTCCGTTCTAATGATTATTTAATAATTAGTATATTCTTATACTTTTTTTATTCTATTCGCTCTTTATCTGTTTCATTACCTTTGAATCAAGCACAGTCCAATACAATATATTGCATCCTTCGGTGCATGTTTCCTTTAATTCTTCAGGGATCTCTAAATCAAATGTTTCGAATGTTTCTACATCCATGACATTTGCCTTATCTCCTGTAATGGATAATACCTGCGCTGTTTTCTTTTCAATAACAGGAACTTCAATACTATCGTGGCCAGGCATGACAACTACTCTTTTTTTTCCGTCAAGAAGGCCAACTGCGCTTAATCTGACTTTTGCGTGGCCATGTTTTCCTGGTCTGGAAACCTGAGTATCAACAACCTTACATGCAGCTCCATCTAATACCACATAACTGCCTTTTTGCATTTCTCCTACGCTAACTTGTTTAACCTCTCCCATATTTCTCACCTTAACATTTCTTTTGAATATAAATATGCTTATAGTGGCGGACTTTAATATTTGATCAATTTTGTTAAAGTCCGCGTATATAGGCACGGAATATTATACACAATAATTAATGTCCGTGCCTATATATTACAGATTTAAACAGGGCTTTATAAATATTATTATTTAACAAAATAAGTTTTATAAATATTCAAATTTTCCAATGTACACATGAAAATAAATGAACTTCAGGTAAAACAGGGAAAGGTTGAATTAACAGCTACTGTTAAGGAAAAGGGCGATGTCAGAGAATTTAATAAATTCGGCAAGATTGGCAGGGTTTGCAATGCTGTCATTGAGGATGAAACCGGCGCAGTTACCTTAACATTGTGGAACGAGCAGGTTGAGATGGTTAATGTTGGTGATACCATTCAAATAGAAAACGGATATGTTGGCGAGTATCAAGGTGAAAAACAATTGACAACAGGCAAATTTGGGAAATTAACTGTGATTAATGGAAATACACCAAATACAAATATGAATCTGCTTAATACAAATACTACAACATATCCATCATCACAAAAGCAAAAAGAACCTATAACCTCCCCCACTAAAAAAGAAACACAAAAAACAGAAAACTACAACATAAAAGTGGATGAAGAGTTTATTGATTGAAGCTTTTGTGTTTGTTTAGCTGATGTTCTGTTTCTTAGCTTCTTTTTTCTAATTCATAGTACGTTATTCGCTCTCCACCAGTTTGTGGGACGCAGTCCCCCGTCTCATGAAAAATTTTTTGCTAATGCTTTTACTAATAAAATAGAATCAATATTAGGATGAAGCTTAAAAATCCGAAAATAATTTAAATAGAACTTCAGTTCGTAGGAAATGGTTGAGCATTATGGGAATTTGGTAAGTTTAAATGATGTTTAAGGCTTATCAAACCAGAACGTTAGCTCAGCCTGGGAGAGCACACGGCTGAAGACCGTGGTGTCAGGGATTCAAATTCCCTACGTCCCATTTTTTTTATTTATTTCTGTGTAATCTTCTTAGTTTTTTGCATTTGTCCACTGGTCAATACCTTCTATAAACCTTCTTTATAATGCTTTTACGCTATTTAACCATTCTCACTGGACAACCTGTTGTGAGGTATATAAAGGGATTCTACTATTAATTACTTTATCAATTGTTGGAGGATGTCAAAAATGGAGAATACAAACATGGAAAATACAAGCTTTTACGGCTTCAATCAAATATTCAATAACCCTTTATTGAATGTTAATCTCAATTATGGTTTTGATACAAGCAATAGGACAATAGAAAGATTATTTTTCGTTCAGATGAAAAAACTTTCCATTAATATAGGTAAATAGAAAATTCCGCCATGATTGGCTGGATTTTTTTATTATCATTGAAGTAAATAAAAAATAGAATAAAAAACGAGGTGGTAGAAATGAATTTCTACGAATTTATAAACAGGGAAGAGCTCGAGGAAATTAGGCAGATAAGAGAACAAATACAGATGCTGAAAAGATTAAAAAACAGAGACAATTTAGAATTAGAGCAGGACACATTAAGATGTTTCATATTTGAGCAGCAGATGTTTGATGATTTTAATGGAATGTTTACTTAATTGGTACGAAAATTCAAAAAAATTTAGGTCAGTCCCTAACCCCAACCATAAATGGTGGGGATTGATAGGGACTGACATTGACCTAAATTTTTAGGAAATCAGAAAGCCAAACGCAAAGCCATTCATCCACAATCATAAATGATATGGATTTCTGGCTTTCTGATTTAATCACGTTTAGTATACAAAGAAAATGATTTTACTTAAAATACTTCACTCTTATGATTCAAGAGATACAGAGTAGGGGTGGGATAACACTAACTGACAAATACACAAGAAAATATATAAATCCAGATTCATTCCCCTTATTAAAATGCAAAGGACACTTACAACTATTGTATTAGCTGGTTTTTTAGGATTAAGTGCTTGTAGTGAAGATGAACAAGAGCCAGAAGCAGTTGATGTAGTAGATTTTTCTGCTGCTGTTTCTTCAGCATCAATACCTTTATGTGACAAGGATTATATTGTGGAGACTTGTGAAGATTATTGTGCATCACAGTATATAGATGGGCTAGTTAGCGCTTCAGAACCAGAGCAAAAGACTCCTAAACCTCAACTAAAAAAAACAATATCTACAAAAGCTGAACCTGAACCAACTGCATTAGAATCAAGAATAATTTCCCCATTACTGAATAACCATAATCCTTTAAAATCAGAGTCGTCCGAACCATCACAATCTGCAGGTTCACTTGATTCTCAAGCTGAAGGTGCAGGTACAACTAATTCTAAAACAACTGAAACAGTTCGATTATTATATCAAGAAGCTCAAAAGAATATGGAAGATGGTTTTTCATCTTCTGCTATGCTTTTTGTAAGCCGTGCTAGAAATGTTGCTAAACTTGACCATGTTGATGTTACCCAATACGAAACTATTATAGTTCAAACTGCATATAAACTTGCTCAGAAAGAAGTGGATGAAGGTGATATTAGCTCAGCCAAAATAAAAATAGCAATAGCAAGAGATATTGCAATTGGGAGCAAAATTGGCGTTACTCAGTATGAAACCCCAATAGTCCAAAGCATATATAAACTTGCTCAGAAAGAAGTGGATGAAGACAACCTTTATTCAGCTGATATAACCATAAAGTATGCTAGGAACATTGCAAAAGGAAGCGGAATTGATGTTACTCAATACGAAACACCAATTATTCAAACAATGTATAAACATGCTCAAAAAGATTTAAAAGACAGCAATCTTCAATTATATATAGCAGTATTAAACTTTGCAAGAAGTTTGGCTGTGTATAAATCTATTCCTGTAAAAGAGCATGAAGAAGAACTGCTAAAAACCGCTATTGAAGAAGCTAAAGAAAATTACAGAACAGGCCATACACACGTTTCTTCAATTTTTATTAACCTCGCAGAAAGATTAGCAAATGAAAATGGTTTAACCTCGTATAGTTCAGATATTTCGTCTCTAAAAGCAATAATAAAATAATCCTTTTTTTGATAATTAATTATTGAAAATTATTTCTTGTTCAAAAATGAATTACCAATTTGCTCCAGCGCGTGGGATAAAATTTAGGTAAATTTGATACTGTCAAAAAACAAAAAATTAATGTTAACTTTATATATTACCTTCTCTAATAATCATCTTCATGTGGAAAACAACCATTAAGCTAAAGCATAAATGCCTCTTTGGAGATAATTGCGAAAAGAGCAAAGTAAGTTGTACAAACATTTCTTTTAACTCTTTCAAAAAAGGAAATTTTTATTATGTTTATCACTTTGGAACTGTTTTTGGCGAAAATTCCAAGAAATTCATCAATTTATTAAAAAAAGACAGGCGTGTTGATTATATTGAAACACAAGGCAGGACTTTTTTCATTGCTGAAAAAAGAAAATCCAAAGAAGTCCCAGGAATGTATATTGGCTATGATATTGTCTATACAAAACCAGTTTACGTCGATAACACAGGGCATGAAACATGGAGTCTTGCAGCGATAAAAAAAGAAACACTGATGGAGTGTATAAAAAATTTCAAGGATGCAAGAATTCTTAGCATACAAGCCTCAAAATTAACAGACATATATTCTTTAAGGCTAAGCCCTGATTTAACCCAGCACCAAAGAGATGCCTTTGAGCTTGCAAAGAACCAAGGATATTATCTGTTCCCAAAAAAAACAGACTTGAATAAATTAGCTAAGTTATCAAGACTTTCTAAATCAGCGTTTAGAGAACATCTGAAAAGAGCAGAAATGAAAATATTGGGAGAGATTAGTTACTAGCTGTTTTTTGTTCTTTGTTCTCAATAATTCATATTTGTTCAGCTGATTTTCTTTTATGAATCTCCTCTTTTTCTAGCTCATGAGTTTTTATTTGCTCACAATCTGTTTTACCGCTCCAAACCCGTTTGTGGGACGCAGTCCACCGTCTCATGAATTATTATTAGTTCTTTATTTACTTGTTTTATTTATTGCAAATGTATATTCACTTATAAAATAGTGAGAACTTTATCTCTTACAAATACCGTTCATGAGCGGTGAAAATTAGTTATACTTCTTATCGTCTAGTTACTACTATAAAGTACAAAAAGTAGTTATAACACGAACATAAATAGCAACTACTAAGCCTGCCAGTCAGCTTTGGCGAAAACCCGCAGAATAAGCATGTTGTAGAGAACAGATGACTTATTCAAGTGTTTTCGCTTCCCCTTTGGTCTAACGAGATATTAAAGCAAAGCTGACAAATTGGAGGCAGGCTTAGTAGTTACCATAAATATTACACACAGGTGAGATAAAATGAATATAAACGTGAATACAAACGCAGGAACTTTTTTGAGAAAAACATTGCTTTATTTATCGTTAGTTGGATTAGGCGCAGCATCAGGCGTTGTTATTGACCAAGCCATAACCTCACAAAGAATCAGCAATCTTGAACAGAGGGTTGATGAAAAACTCAAAAATAAAGCAGAAAATAACAAATTTACTGTAGCAGAGATGTACAGGGGCCCTGACAATAATGAATTTTATATTATTAGGCTTGGCGCAAATCCTGACGAGAAAGTTACACCAGAAGAAAAAGAAATCTACGTGGAATCATTAATTCATACTTACTTTCCTTCATACTTTGAGGCAAAGAAGTAATCCTAAAATGTAGATACTAAAATGAATAGTGATGAAAAATGAGGCTAACTGATTTAGTTGAGTTCTGGGAAAAAGAAATCAAGCCGAGATTTAGAGAAGCAGATATTGAATCAAAGGTTAGTTTATCAGATGGCTCTGTTGTTAAATATGTTAATCTTGACAATGCAGCGACGACAATTCCTTTCAAAAGTGTTATTGAAAAAGTTCTTAGCAATCTATGCGAATATGGCAGTGTTCATAGAGGTTCAGGGCAGCATTCAAAGATTACTACAGAAAGATATGAGCATGTAAGAGAAACAATAAGAAAATTTGTTGGGGCATCTTCAGACGATTATATTATTTTTACATCAAATACAACCACCGCAGTTCATCTCGCTGCATCATTATGGGCGCAGAGATATGGTTTTATTCTTGTTTCAGATACAGAGCATTCTTCAAACTTATTGCCTTGGGCGCAGCATGAACATATAAAAAATAATGGGCGGGTTGTAAGAGAATATAATATTAATCCCGACGGAACAATAGATATTGAACAAGTCAGGCAATGTTTTGAGCGGGCAAAAAATGATGATAAAGATAGAACTTTTGCTGCCAATTCACTGAAAATAAAACTTCTTGCAGTGACAGGCGCCTCAAACCTAACAGGCTACAAACCACAAATTTATGAATTGGCAAGACTGGCGCATAGTTATAGCGCGAAGATTTTCGTTGATGCGTGCCAGCTTTTGCAGCATGAACATTTAGATATGCTTCCTGACGATGATCCTTGTCATATTGACTTTATTGCATTCTCTGGGCATAAGATGTATGCGCCGTTTGGTGCAGGTGTTTTAGTTGGTCCAAAAGATTTTTTCGATGGTCGAGATTTGCCATCACCTTTTTTTGGCATTGATTTTCACAATTTAGTTTATGGCAGCGTTTATCAGCTCGGCGGCGGCAATATTCCTTATATTGATTCAGATGGCGGTGTATTAAGGCCTAAGATTGAGCGTGCTCATGAGCCAGGCACACCAAACTTTACAGGAGCAATTGCAATAGAAGAGGCAATATTACAACTCCAAGAGATAGGAATACAACATATTAGTCGCTATGAACACAGTTTGGTTGCCCTTGCATTAAATGGAATAAAAGAAAATAGTCGTATTAGATTATACCTTCCAAAAGATAGTAATGAAGAATATATTTTTAGTACTGTAATCCCATTTGACATTGAAGGTTTGCCTCACAAATTAGTCGCAGAAGTTTTAGCACAGGAGTATGGAATTGGTGTACGGGCAGGAAGCTTTTGTAGTTATGAGTTAATTAGAAAATTAAAGGGCATAACTAAAGAGCAAGACCAACAAATCACTAAAGAAATTTTAAAAGGAGTTACTGCAAACATTCCTGGTTTGGTAAGAGCAAGCTTTGGTATGATTAATAATTTAGAAGATGTTAACAAGTTTGTTTCCAGTGTTTCTGAAATCTCGAACAGAGGCATTGAATATTACAGGCAGCGCTATGGTCTTGATGAGAAAACAGGAGAATGGAGATTAAAATAGAAAGTATTCATTTCATACCAAATATCCGCTAATTTTTTATAGAACCTCTTCTTTGCAATATGAATGCAAAATATTGACAATAAAAAAACTGAAAAAAAAGCAGAAAATAAGGCAGAAGCTCTGACAGAGAAAAATATAGAGAAACAAACAGAAAAAAGACCAGAGAAAAAACCAGAAGGACAAACAGAGAACGATGCTATCCAGCTTCATAAAGAGCTAAAAGGGAAAATAGAAATAATTTCTAAATCCAAAGTTACAAAAGATTCTCTTAAACTATTATACACGCCTGGTGTTGCTTATCCTTGTTTAGAGATAAGTAAAGAAATAAATCAGAATACAAAAAACAGTAAAGAAAAATGCAGCAAAGAAAACAATAATAACGAAAAAAATAGTAATGAAAACACTAATAAAGAAAACAATGCAAAAAGAGATTATAACAAAGAAAAAGATAGCAATAATGACTTGCTTTACGAATACACTGGCAAAGGAAATTTTGTTGCAGTTATTACAGATGGCAGCGCTGTTTTAGGTTTAGGCAATATTGGCGCAGAAGCATCTCTGCCAGTAATGGAAGGAAAAGCCATTCTTTTTAAGGAGTTTGCTGATATAAACGCATTTCCTATCGCAATCATATCGCAGAACACAGACGAGATAATAAATATTGTAAAAAATATCTCGCCAATCTTCGGCGGAATTAATTTAGAAGATATTTCGGCTCCAAGATGTTTTGAAATTGAACAAAGGCTTAAAAAAGAATTAAATATTCCTGTTTTCCACGACGATCAGCATGGCACAGCCATTGTTGTTCTTGCAGCGCTGACTAATGCATTAAAAGTTGTAAAAAAAGACATAAGCAACATCAAGGTAGTCATAAACGGCGCAGGAGCAGCAGGAATATCAATCGCTAAATTATTATCTTGTTTTCAGATAGAGCAAAATTGTTATGGGAATGTCTGTAAATCTGTCTGCGCACCTGTTTGCACACCAGTAAAAGAGATTATTCTTTGCGATACAACCGGAATAATTTATGAAGGCAGAAAAGAAGGAATGAACTCTGCAAAAGAGGAGATTGCAAATCAGACTAACAAAAAAAGAATTAAAGGAACGCTTAAAGATGCGATTAAAGATGCAGATGTTTTTATAGGTGTTTCAGCTCCAAACATTGTTACAGAGGAGATGATTGTCTCAATGGCAAAAGATTCTATTGTTTTTGCAATGTCTAACCCTGTTCCTGAAATAATGCCAGAGATTGCAAAAAAAGCAGGTGCTCGTATCGTCGGCACAGGCAGAAGTGATTTCAATAATCAGATTAATAATGTTCTTGCATTCCCCGGGGTGTTCAAAGGCACGTTAAGCGTAAGAGCTTCTTCCATCACAAACGAAATGAAGATTGCAGCAGCCAATGCTCTTGCAGCATGCATTCCAGAAAAAGAATTAACAGAAGATTATGTTATTCCCAGCCCATTTGATAAACAAGTAGTTGAGAAGGTTGCTAAGGCCGTTGCAGGCTGTGCAGTAAAACAGAAGATTAATAGGATATGAATATAATAGTATATAACTAAACATGCAAAATAATCATATACATTATTGCAGTAGAGTTTAATATCCTTACGTATAGACTAACTATTGAATATTTCACAATTTATTAAAAATATATGTTTGTTTAATTTATTAACCTATTTCTCATCCCTAATCCTATTTTCCGCTCACAACTCGTTTGTGGGCGCAGCCACCGTTCACAAATAAAGGTAAGAAGTAAGAGGTTTGAGGTAAGAGGTACGATGATAACATCGTAGTTGTTCCCTCTTACCTTCTACTTCTTACATTTTACATTTTTTTCATGAAACGTGTGGCTTCGCCCAGGAACTAAAAATTTTAAAAAATATTTATTCTCACATCATCCAGTAAATATCGCCTGCAACACTAATGTAGCAACAAAATTAAACACAATCATAACTATTAATGTAATCACTATGTACAATACTGTTGCTTTAATCAGATTTTTTCCAAGCAGATATGACTTGCTAAGATTATCAGCGCCGTTTTCTATGCCGTTTACCAAGACAGTTAAAATGTAAACTATTTCCACAACATAAATGCCTACAACCACCTGAAAATAAAATGTTGGAATACCTAAGCCAAACATTTGCTGCATTCCAGGATTGACACTGCCTGCTCCTCCCACTTCTTGCCCTTTTAATAATGGCCCTAATTTCCCAAGAATGTTTGTTATCATTGAAGCAATTCCTACAACAATACCGGCGATTGCAGGCGTCATCACGCTTATCTGCGATTTCATTGACGAGATAACCTCTGCCAAAAGGTCTTTTAATCTTTCATCCACCCTGTGCATCTCTTTTATATAACGCGAAATATTTACCAATGCTTGGGCAGCCACCTTTGGCCCTTTTTTTACTGACTGGACAAGCACTTTCATTGAACTGGTAATCATGTTTGAAGGGAAAGCCATTATTGCCCCAACTTTAGGGTTAAATATTGCCTCTTCCACACCCATGCCTAATTTATTTATGTTTATGCTGACCTTGTCAAAGAATTTGCCTGGTGTTGTATCCTTCATCATGTTTGCAACAGTGCCAAATGCAGTTTCTGCTGGTATACCGTCGCCTAATCTGTTGCCCAGCTGAAATATTCCAGACGCAAATTCATTCTCTAATTCTTTTGCCTTGTTTCTAATTTCAATGATGTTCTTAGATTTAAATCTGTAATACAATCCTATTGATATAGCCAAGGAAAGCGGAATAAACAGGCTGAATACAGATGCAACTATTCCAAATGGCCCGACGAATTTGCCGGTTACGTCATCTTCTCTGTAATCAAGGAAACAATATGGCTTTTTGCAGGCAGATGTTTTGTCCTCGACACTTCCAAACCCAAAATCACCAGCGCCAAAAAAATGCGCGATTATAGGTGTCATTCCTATCAGGAACAATATTACACCTACTATTATGGAAATATACAACGGATTAAGCTTGTATTCTTGGCCGTTGAAATTTATTAATATATATTTATACTTTCCAAGCGATGGAACCATTTTAGTCACGTCTGTATCTCCGTAACCAGAAGGCCTTTGTGACAAAATAGTTAATCCCATATAAAGGACACCCAATGGCAAAAGAATATCATAAAACATCCCGATATAATACCATTTTATTCCACCCATAAAACTGACCATCAATGGCAGCATTACCAAGCCAAGAACAGGCAGGATTATTCCTAACATGTGCAGCATTGTTATAGGAGATTTCAGGTTTTGGGCATAGTGCAGCATCTTTTCATAAGTCTCGTCGAGAATTACATCCAATCCTTTTTCAAGCAGTTCTATTCTTCTTGATTCACCTGATTCATAAAGAGAAGATTCAATCAAATGAAATGATTCAATAAATTCAATATTGGTTTTTCTCCATTTCTCAAGATAACTGTCCATTGCATCTTTTACATTGCTGAATTTCTGTGTTTCAACATCCCATACTACCTTTTTCAGGTCTAAGCCCAATGGGCCTGTTAAATGATCAGATGCAAATTTTATTGCCAGCTCTAGATTTGGCGTATGCCTCATGTATGTAACAACATAAAATATACAAAGAATCATTTCATTGCTTGCTTTCATTCTATAACTGCTGGCAAGAACATGAACATATCCTTTTAACGGAAACATAAGTATGGCAGCACTCAAAAGGCTTATAACTATGAAGAATGACGACGCTGGAAGCCCAAACAGCCCCGGAATAAAGACGCTCAGCATTACCCCAGCCAAACCAATAACAACAGGCGCAAGTATAGAAAAGCTTGTTGTTCCTGTTGGCGTGACTTTTAAATGTGCAGTGTTAATTGATTCCTGAAGCTCGTCGTAATCTTTTTTATCTGGCTTTAATTTCAAGATCTTTTCAGATATATTGCACAATTTTTCATAAATAGAGGCAGTAGGCGGCATTAATTCCAGCCTAAACTTTTCATAATCAGCGCTTGTTATTGGCCTGCCCTCGCCTTTTACAGTTGGACCTAATTCTGACTCTAGTTTCTCCTTATATCTTTGCAATAATTGCTCTACTTCTGACGATGGCATTTTGTTTTTAATTTTAATTTGTCAGTTACTGAATTTTATATAATATCAAAATCATCTTATCAAATAGGTATAAATTATATTTTAAAAAATTATATTTACAACAAACATATCTTTCTTACACTTTCTTCCTAACTTCTCTCTTCAGCCATTCATTCCATTCAAACAATATTTTTTTACTGTCTAAAGCTCCAACCTCGTTTTTGACTTTTTCAGCGAGGATATGATAAATATCATTGCTTTTGATTACAAACGGCGCTTCCAATAAATCAGGCCTTTCTGCTTTTGCTGCCACATCTACTAATGTTGATTTTATATTTGCCCTGAGCATTATATTATCCCAGATAGCATCCCAGTCTCCTGCAAACTCTTTAATATTTCCGGCAATTGCTTTTAGCACGTCGCTGTCTCCGTTTTGTAAATCAGGTGTTACAACAAGCTCATCCTTGTCAGCATCATATTTCATTAAATCAACAAAACCTTTCTCTTCCAAAGGATCATTATTCCAATGTTTTCTGACTTCTGTTATTTGAGTCACTCTTCTAAAACGATGAAGGCCATCTGCACTTCTTATTGGATTGGCAACAATGCAGACATCAGTTGCCTTAAAACTGGTTTTAGGAATTCCTATATCATTAACAACTCTGTCGTATACGCCGTAAGGGCTGTCGCTGTGTATTGTTCCTGCAACAACATTTGCAGCTGCTCCAACTCTCATTGCTTCATAAAGCGCGATAGCTTCGGTGTTATGTAATAAAATTCCTCCAAAGCCGCCTATGAATCTCTGGGTGGAATTTACACTTAAGTCATATACATATTCTGGTTTTTTGAGTTTAATGACTTCAATAGATTTCACTCTGTCAATAAAAAAATCACCATGAGCAAAATCATAAATCTCATTACTGCATTTAACTTCTTCAGTAATTCTTTTAAGATAATCTTTTGAACAACAATTTATTCTTCTTAAATGCCTATAATTATGTGGTAATTTCATATGTTTTTCCAGTTCTTTAGGCTCAAAGACCACTGAGTCATCCTTACTATGAGCAAATGCTTTCATCTGAACATTTGGTTTCTTATGTGTAAATCCTATGTTTTTTAGGAAATATTCAATATACTTTCTTTGTTTTATCTCAACAGTATAACATATTTTTCCACTTTTTAATATTCTATGATGGATTCTGCATACAATCCCAAGAGATAACAATCCATAAGCAACATCATCAATTAATTTTTTTGAAGTTGAGAAATATCTGATCATGTTCCCAGCATTATTTGTTACTGAAACAGAACCATCACCACTATACATCCCTTTAAGAAGTGCGCATATCTTTCTCGTATTTAATCCATACACAAATTTTGGAATCCTTTTATAGAGAGATGTTTTTCCACAACCCCAATGTTCGAATAAATCAGTCAAGGGTTTACACGTTATAAACATTTGTATAGAACTGCCTTTTCCATATACCTTTCTTTTGTAAATTTCAATGCCAAATTCCTTTTTACAAATTTTAGTTATATCTTCTATTATTTCTGGTTTTGAATTGGTAATTTGTATTTTTTTCCCATCTGAATTACCCTCGGCTAAATAATAGCCTATAAGTCTAAGTATATTTTCATTGATTGGCAATTTAGCAGGAATACTTGTTGAAGTCCCTCTTTTAATCCTTAGGATTTCTAAATTATATTTTACTCTTGCTTTTTTCATCAGCTTGATAAATGAGCTGATAGGAATTCTTGTTTTTTGGGTAGATAATAAATATCGATAAATATCTGAAACCTTGCAGATAGCACTTGCCTTTCTCCAGCCAAGTTTGCTAACTGCCTTGCGTATATATTGTTCAGCTCCTTCTATTCTATAATCATCTTTAAACACATTCAATAAGTTTATATAATTTATATCATTATATCCCATTGGTAATTTAGAGGGTATTATTACCGGGTCGCCAATCATTAATTGATTTGCATTGATAGCAGCAATTTTAAAATTAACATGTGTAAAGACGCTGTGATCTGGAGTTACTGTTATTTCCCTTCCGGTTTTTGTTGTTAGTTTGACTAGTTGTTTACATTTAGGATGTTTTACAAAACCAGTCAGTTTTTTTAATTTCATTTTTTGTTTCTCATCTAATGTTGGAATAAGAATAGATTTCAGATTAGCCTTTTCAAGAGTCTCTATTGCCATACGTTTCGTTACGCCATTGTCAACAACAACAACTTCTTCATTACCTCTTAAAGAACTTCTAACCTCACCAATTATTAAAGCAGAATCTCCTAATCTTAAAGTGGTTCTTATTCCTGTTGATGCATCAACCTCTGTGCTTTCTTTGCCTAGGGCGCTTGCAACTTTCATAGATTGAATATTAAACCCAATATCTCTTAATTGTTTGCATGGAAGCTCGAGCGTATCTTCAATAGTAATTATTCTGTACTTTCTCATTATCTCTACAATCAAACCGCTTAACAATGAGCTTTTTCCAGAGCTTCTTGTTCCTGCAATCAGCATTGTTCTTGTTCCGTCAATAAGAAAACTAAGCAGTCCAGCTGCAGTAGGATTAATCATTTTTGCTTTAATAAATAATGGCAGTGTCCATGGCTTGTCTCTGTGTCGTCTGAAAGAATATGCTAATCCTGTCGGATTTAATGGCTTTGTAATAACAGCAACTCTTGTAGATGCTGATGGCAGTTCCAGTTCTGTATCTAATATAGGGTTTGCCTCGTCCAATGGCCTTCCTGATATTAACCTTAATTTTGAGGCCCATCCTTCTGATTCATTTTTTGTTGGAACAATGTTTGTATAACAATCACCGTGGTCAGCATGGACAATAAACATAGGCAGTTTTCCCAATGGGCTGTTGATAGAAATATCCTGTATCTTTTCGTCCTGCAGTAAAACTTCAATCAGCCCAAAACCGACAGTATACCGTACAAGGACATCTGTTAATTTATCAATCTCTTTTCCTCTCAGCATGATGTTCTTTGATTTGGCTAATTCTTCTAAGAGGTCATGGCCAATGTTAAAAAAAACTTCTCTCATTCTTTCAGGGTCTGTAAACTCTTCCTCTCTTGGCTTGTGCTCAGCCATGATTTTTCTTGCAATGTCCAAAAGCTCATACTTGTCCTCGCTGAGCTTAAATTCAGGCGGCATTAGATGATAAAGCACTTTTGTGTCGTCAGGAAACTTAAATACAGTTACATCACTTTCATCGTTAATAGTATAACTGTCAATCTCTTCGCCGTCTGGCGGAAATGTTGACATAAGTTTAGTAAACATAAAATCTGGTTTTATGACTGGTGTGAATATATAGCGGTAGATGCTTCTGTCGCCTGATTTATACCCAGGAATATATGGTTTTGCAAGCTCAACTAATCTTGTTTTTTCGAGCAGAGAAACAACATAATTAAGGACAGCAGCATATCTTTTGACAACTTCCTTGAATTTTGGCTCTGTAATCTTTTCAAGGTCAATCTTTTCCCTTCTCAATGCCCTTAATAATTCAACATAGGCGCTGATAGGATCGCTTTTCATCATCTTAAATGCCAGGTTTTGGAATTCTGCAAATCTTTGGTTTATGTACTGGACATTTAACTGGTCGAGGCCGATTGTGCTGTAGCTGAACATATCCTTTTCCTGAATTATTTTTTTATAGATTTCAACAATCTCCATCAATATTTTTGTTTGAGAATAATCATACTCATGCTCTCTCTTTTGTGAAAATACAATCTTAGTGACGCCTGTAACCTGCGCAAGAATATCCATCAGCATAGACATTACAGTAGCATAATCTTCTATAGAAGGGGCATAGCTAAGGTGCTCTACATAAATGTAAAGTATGTTCTCTTCTCCTTCTCGGATTACATCATATTCCCAGTCTTTCTTACCTTCATATAGTTCTGGCATGGTTTACCTTTTTTATTTGCGGACATTTATCATTCAATAAATAATCTCATTCAATAATTAGCTTATTCCTATTTCATCTCCTTCTTCATATAGTTCTGGCATGGTTTACCTTTTTTAATTGCGGACATTTATCATTCAATAAATAATCTCATTCATTAACTAGCTTATTCCTATTTCATCTCCTTCTTCATTTTCTCGAGAGCAATTTCAATCAGGTGCGATTTATTTCTGAATTTAGTTTTGTCTTTGAGCTTTTCATCTATCCATTTGATTAGCTCTTCATCTATTGTAGCAGAAATTGGAATTTTAATAACGTACACCTCTTTTAACCTGATTGTTTAGTTCGTATATCTTATTAAAAATCTTTCTCACCATTGTCCAATGATTCTTTTTTTTAACTATGACAATAAAAAAACAAATGAGTTAAGGCATGCAGGAAGGGGTCTTTCTGTTCCTTAACTCATGAGCAAAAAGGCTCTTTTAAAGGTATTATTTTCTATATTTTATAAAGTTTTCTATAGTTTATATTATAACATATATTTTATCTTATTATTCACACATGAACAACCACATAAAGAACAAAAATCAATAAACTTTATATATCCTCAATGTATCTATTTTAGTGTGCCTGCTTTAATATTATAGTGGGTAATAGAATTTTTAATGTTTAGAACAGGTGATTATTTATGGAAGCAATACAGTTTTCTGGATTAAATGCTTTAAACGATGATGAAAAAGAAATCTTAAACCAAGTGTGCTCTGGCTGTTATGATAAAGTAAAGATGCTGCTGCACAAGGAACAGACAGCAGTGAATGTTAACATTAAGACATTTAGGCAAAAAGGCGACAAAAAAAAGTATTCTGTAACACTAAGAGCAATAGCACCAGCAACACCCTCTTTTAGGTCAAGTTCATATAACTGGATTCTTGCAAATGCTCTTCATGAGGCATTTGATAAATTAGAGCATGAAATAAGAAGAGAGTTGAAAAAGTAAAAAATATAGTAATAAAAGTAAACTTCCAAATCACAACATATATGTGGGATTTTAAACTTATTTTCATGAATAAGGTATGCCTAAAACCTCTTAACTTTCTCCTTCACTAGCTTCACTTTCTTCTGTAGTTTCTTCTCAGATTTCTGCTTCTTGTGTTTCTGTTTCTTCATCTGCTGCTATTTCCTGCTTTTCTCCTTGCTGCTTCTGCTCTTCTCTTTCATCTATAAACCCACCCTTAAATTCCTCAAAAGGCTTGCCTTCTTCTTTTAATTTTTCAAGTTTTTCTATTTCATTGCTAAGCTCTTTGAATTTTTCAGGTTCAGTTTCTTTTAATTGCCCAGCCATTTCTTTGATTTTATTAAGCTCTTGTGTGCTTACAAATTTCATACCATCTGATGTTAAAATCCCAACCTGCTTAGGTTCATACTGTTTCATAAATTCCAGCTTTTCCATTTCACTGAATTTCTCTATCTTTTCTTTCATGTCAGACGGCAAAGTTTGAATCTGTTTCATTAAATCTTCTGGCGACAGTGGCATTTCAGGCAATCCACCAGATATTTGTGGCATTCCTTCTGGTATTCCTTGCATTGTCTCTCCAAATTTTTCACCAAATTTTCCTTTCATTACTTCTGTACATTCTTCTGGGCTTAAATCAGCGCATTCACTAGGGAATTCGCCTTGAGGAATACCCATTTCTCCAAACCCACCTTCACCACCAAAACCGCCTTCTATACTGCCTTCTCCGCCTGGACCAATAGATATACCTTTTTCTATCATGACTGCTTTACATTCTTCTTCACCGATAAATTGTCCATCCTGCATACATTCACTAGGCGCTTCTCCAAACTTTTCTGTCATGATAGATTTGCATTGCTCCTCGCCGATAAATTCTCCGTTTTCCATGCATTCTTCAGGCGCTTCACCATACTTTCCTTCCATTTTTGACTGGCATTCGTCTCTTCCAATAAACTCTCCGCCTTCAACACATTCTGGAGGTATTTCTCCTGAAGCAATTAAAGCAGTTTCGCAAGCTTCTTCTCCAATAAACCTGTCTCCTTCCATACATTCAGATGGTGGCGGGCCATATTTCTCTTCCATGATAGCTTTGCATTGTTCTTCGCCAATAAAATTCCCATTTTCCATGCATTCTTCTGGCGGCGGGCCATATTTATCTATCATTATCTCTTCACATTCACTTCTTGTTGTGACGCCTGCTTCAATACATTCTTTAGGTGCAAATTTCTTAAACATCTCTTTTTCTTTTTTCTCCATTAACTGATCAACTCTTTCAGTTACAACGTCTTTCATAAATTCAGGAATATCCTCTAAAAATTTGTCGCCTTTACTTTCAAGTTCATTGCATGCTGACTCATCTTGTTCATATTCACATCTTACAGCGAGCGCAGAATCTTCAATGCAGTCTTGTTTATGGCTCTCTACAGAAATACTATCACAATCGCATTGTCTTGGGTCTTCAATGCATTGGGTTATCATGCTTAATACATCTTTTGTAGCTTCCTGCTCTCTTTTTTGAAGATCAGTTTCAATCAATTCTTTTAGCCATTCTGGCGCTTGTTCAGGGTCGCATCTTGGTTCAGCTTCCATTAAACTATAATCTTCCTGAGCAAGCTTGTCACAAAAATCTCCAATCTTCTCAGCAAGTTCAGCAGCAATCTTGTTTTTATCAGCCTGTGTCTGCTGTGCATCTATTAATGCCTGTATAGCACTTAAGTCTTCAGGAATTGTTTTGTCCATTTCCGCAAGCAGTTTTTTAATAAATTCCATCTTTTCCTGTGTCATTTCCTTTAGTTTTGGACTAACTTCTCCTTCAACCAAACTGGAAACATTTGCATTATTTAATGCTTTCAATGTTTCACTTGTTAAGTTTTTATCACTCATTAATTTTGCTTCAGCAACCTTTTCGGCAGCAATATTCGCAGCAACCTCTGCTTTCTCTTCGCCTTCGGCAGTTGCTATCTCAATTTTATCAGCAATCTCGTCAACAAAATAAAAAGGGCTGTCCGGCGTCATTCCTGCGCTTTCTTCAACAATTTCCTCTTCGACTGCCTCTTCTTCTTCAAATTCAGTTACAACACCTGCATCATCACTTTCTGTACTTTCTGTTTCAAAACTTGGACTTTGTGCATCTTGCGCAAAAACTCTTATAGTTGCAATAAACAAAACAATAAGCACAACAATTATCCCGTAAATTATGTTTTTTCTCATTATTCTTCACCTCAAAATGTTATATGGTAAGATGGTAGGAAGGTTAGATGGAGTTAAGGGTAAAAGGAGTTAATAGTAGGAGGTAAAAGGTATGAGGTAAGAGGTACGATGATAACATCGCAGTTGTTCCCTCTTACCTCAAACCTCTTACTTCTTACTTTTATTGTTTCCACCCTACCACCTTACAATTAGATTATATCTATTCATTATCCTTATATTTATATATATTATAATTTATAAAATTAACGCAGTCATGCGCTAAAGGTTTCTCATACCATTTGCATTCTAACTTTTCACATTTATGCTCTTTGATGTATTCGTCATCTGCGCAATTTAATATTTCACATTGATGATTAACCGCCTGTTCATACTCACTGCATTCTAGTTTTACACAAGTATGATCAGCAGTGTATTCGTCATCCTTGCATCCAAGAGAGAAACATTGGTGGTCTTTAACAACCTCTGCTTCACTGCAGCCTAATTTTATGCATTTGTTCTGAGAGCATTCTTCATTTTCATCGCACATTGAACTCTCGCAACATTCATATTTCTTGCATTTATGTTCTTGGATGTACTCACAATCATCACAATCTAATTCTTGACAGGTATCTTTTTCGCAATATTCATTATTTAAACAATCGCCAGAATATCTACAATACGGCATGTCTTTGCATTCTGCCTCTTTGTAAAAATTGCCTTTTTCGCAGTCATAAAACATAGAAAATCTAGTTACTTTATTTACTTTCAACTCTTCAATTCCTGAACTTTTCCCATTCACACTTTCTCCTGAACTTTCAGTTGTAATATTTTCATATGCATTATTAGGAGTAGCATTCCACACAAACTTATATTTATTGCCTTTTGTTAATTTTTTTTGCGTTATTAATATATCCTTAAACTCATCCCTATATTTTTTTGGTGTTCTTGAATAAGCCATGCCGCCTTCAAGCCATACTTTATATTCGAATGAATAAGGGCTGCCAAACCTTAGGACTTTTTTTCCCTGCAAAGGTATGTTTTCGGCGAAGAATTTTGCGTAAAAAGTGTTATTACGCATATAACATGATTCAATTGTTGTGTTTAATATGTTGCAGGCAAAAACAAAAGCCGGGCAGGTGATTGTATACAATTTTTTTTTCAGCTTTAAATTATATTTTGTTGATTCGCCTTGAACAAATATGCCTTCATTAGATTCAAATTTGTATCGTTTTACTTTGATAATCCCAATCATATATTCATATCTCAGCCATTTACCATCAACTGGAAAATATGATTCATCGCTTCCTTTTTTCTGCGCCCATAGTTCGCCGCTCTTTTTTGCGTCCTTTATGCTTATCGAGCCGTCTGTGTTGCAGGTTACACTCATTGCTGCTGAAACAGAAGGAATTAAAATCAATGAGATAACAAAAACTAACCAGAATTCAAATTTTAACCTCTTTTTTGTGATATTTTTCATTTAAAATGCACTTTTTATTTTTTTGGTGAGTGGAATATTTAAATTTTTAGTAAATTTTGACAGTAAATGGTAGTAAATATAATGTCGGACATAAATAGATATACATTTGTTATGTCCGACAAAGGTTGGAAAGCAAAGCTTTCTAACCTCTCAGGAATCTTTGATTCCCGAGATATATAGCAAATGCACAATATTTCAATAATTAGTCTATGCATTTGCTATATTCAGAGAACGAATATTTTGTTCTCTCGCTATAG
>JACQSP010000048.1 GCA_016205905.1 Candidatus Woesearchaeota archaeon | reverse complement strand
TTTAGTTCCTCCACTATATTAGGAAGATTATTTATAAATATTTCGATTTTATATATTTATTATAGTAATCCTTAATAATATATGTAATCCTTAATGATTCTTATGAAGTCTACAATTCTGTTACATCAATCATGCTCAAATACTAACTTACTAATTTAACACTACTTTAACTTTTTAATAATCCCTTTTTCAATATCCACTTCAACCACATCTCCATCCCTCAGCACTTTTGTGGCAATCTTTGTTCCAACAATGCACGGTTTTCCAAGCTCCCTTGAAACAATTGCAGCATGGCAGGTAATGCCGCCTTCATCTGTTATGATTGCAGATGCCCTATTTATTGCATCAATCAGATTTGGGTTTGTGTTTCTAACAACAAGAATGTCGCCTTCTTTCACTTTATTCCCCTGTTCTGTTGTTAACACAATCTTAACTGTGCCTTTTATGGTATGACTGTTATGTTCATAATCCTTTCCGTAAGAATCCTTTCCGTGAGAAACTACAATGCCCTTAATTTCGTTTGTTTGTGTTGTTTTCTTTTTTCCAACAAGATTATAAGCATCATCAACAACTTCCTCCTCAAATCTTTTAATTGCTGCATTTCCGCTGAATATTGATAATCTGCCGTTAAGATATACAAATAATACTGCCTCTTTTCGCGCTTTAATATTTTCTCTATGCTGCGCTGTGTTCAGCGGAATTCCTTTTGCAAGAAAATTTCTTAATTCAGCAGGTGTTGAGAACTTGACATCTTCAACAGAGATATTTGCACGTCTAGCTATCTCCTCAAACAATGGCCTTGAATGTGTCAACATAAAGTTGAAGATATTTCTGGAATAAAGGCGGAGCCAAGTGAATGTCCTCAGCATAGCTGCAATATTTATATAATATTGAGAGAGGTTTAATTCTTTTATTGCCTTTTTTCTCTCGCTTATTATTTCATTCCTTCTTGTTTTGAGCTTTTTGATTTCACTTTTATAATCAATATTTTTCAAACCAATCTTTTCCCTAAAATATCCCAATGGCCATGGTTCAGATTCATCTGTCGTTGGCAGCCAGAAAAAACGCTTATGATGATTCTTGACAAGCTTTTCTATCTTAATGCACATTTCAAAGAATTCCTGCTGCTCCAGATTAATTATGCTTGGCATGGATGAAGAAGTAAGCTTGAGAATATTTTCCTGAGGATTTGAAACCTTCATTCTTTTTAATTCATTCAGCAATTCTCCCTCTAACGAATCTGCTGACACAGTTATCATGAAAAATTGGTATAACTCAAGATAATGATTAACAAAATCCTTGAATAATTTAGCCAATTGCTTATCTCTCAATGTTTCTAACTGAGTGTGAAACAACTTTCTGTTGAATGCAATGTTTTTCTTTGCTGATTTTATTGTGTTTGCCAATAACTCTCTTGAGAACTTGTTGTCTTTGCATTGCTTTAGCAGGAATTGCTTAAGCCTTTTATTGTCTTCTCTGCCCTGATAATGTGTAAAGAACATCCCTTGCCTGAAAGTCATAAAATTTGGGTGAGTTATGCCAAACACATTCCTAAATCTATGTTCCATCGCAAAATAAACCAAAAAATTGCGAAAAAAGTATGATTTACGAGTACCGAGAGGCTGCCACATTTGGATCACTTCAACTTTTTAATTGTTTTTAGGCTTATTCTCGTCTTGCATATCGTTCCATATGCTTAAGTTGCCGTTCAAGGAATTCTCTGTAATTTCTAACAACTTCAAAAGCTGGAAACTCCCAATGCTCTAAATTATGTTCGTGCAGCTTTACAACCCTTTTTCCACTGTCAGACAATTTATCAAATGCTTCAGTGGTATGGCCTTTCCCCGTAGGCATATCCTCATGTTCTTGATGCGGATCTTCAACAAAATAACATGAGCTATGATAACATTCAAAGGGGTTGTTAATTTCTGCAATATTTTTGTAATCCCCTTTCCTGTCTACCAGAACAACCCTATCAAACAAGCCTTCTGCTTTCATAACAGCTTTACATACGCTAATTTTGTCGTCGAAGACAATGCTAACATATCCATTCTCTTCTCCAACTGCTGCATAAACTCTATTAATTGATTCTGGCTTGTCTTTGTCGCCGTATTCTTCGCCCCTGAATTGTTTGTCGACAAGGTCTGCAAGATTTTTTATTATCACCCCATCAATTGCAACAGGACTTGGCAGTGCTGCGTTCAGCATGTGCACGTTAAATGCTTCTGTTCCGGATGTCAATACACCAATCTTTACTCCTTTCTTCTTTACTCTTGCCAAGTATTCAGCAGCATCTTTGTATACGACAGTTCCAGGAATGACTAGCCCTGCCTGTGAGGCCTTTGGCTTTAACTGAAAATCTCCGCCCTCAATGGTTTTTACCCAAATATTGCAGAAATCACTGAAATCCTGCTGTGGTGTTGTGCCTCTTTCTTCTCTTAATCTTGAGGACTGAATTAATTCATCTGCTCTTGTTGACGAATAAAGTTTATGCGCAAATTGTTCTACAGCTTCGTACAATCCTTCAATTGGCGAACATAAGGTTCTGCCTATGTCGTGTAATTCCCACTCGTCTACCCATTTGTTTGTCATTTTGTTTGCCTCGCTATTATTAGTTTATTTCTAATACAATCTTTCTTTTATTTTCATTTCAGTCCAGTATCCCGCACTCATAATCTGTTTTCTCACATATTAGTTTAATACGTACTTTAGAGTTAGAGCCTTTCTCATCGTCCATTTCAAATTCCTGCTTGTTTTGTTTTGATGCATTGTATATGCCTTTCAGCAGCTCAATGCATGAAAATGAATTATTTGTTTTTGAATTAAAACATGCCATGATTCTTTGTCCCCCCAACATTAATTCTATTAACTAGTAGTTACACCTACTTATATTTAAATATAAGTCGTCATGTTACATTACGACAAAGATAAAATTTATATATCTGTTTAATTATCTATAAGTTATACAGGGCAATGATAAGTTATTAATAATAAAACCTCCAGCCAACCATGGCAGGAGACGGCCATTTTTTCTTACGAAAAAATGTCCTACTCGGCATCCCGTAGGGAGCAACCCCTGCCTCGTCTCCGCCATGGCTGGAGGTTTGCTGTTGAAAAGCACCACCACTGACGCAGACGAGCCGGGGGATGCCCCCTTTGGGGTGGCGAGTAGGGCAAAACCGAACAGCGTGAGGTTTTGACCGTCTGCCGTCAGTTGTGGTGGTGCTTTTCAGTAAAAAGATTAATCAGAAATAATTTATATGAAATAATCTCCCGCTATGAATAGCTGAAAGTTTTAAGATGTAAATTATAAATAAAAAAGGCTGCAGATGGAATACAAAATATTAGAAAAATTAGGATTAACAGAAACAGAATCAAAGATATACATTATACTGCTAAGACTAGGCTCGACGCATGTAACGCCAGTCATAAAAAAGGCAGAGCTGCACAGAGCAACTGTCTATGATGTCCTCGACAGACTGATAGAGAAGGGTTTAGTTAATTATGTTATCAAAGAAGGCAAAAGGTTTTATGAAGCTGCACAGCCTGAAAGGTTTGAGGTGATTTTGGAAGAGAGGCAGAATGAGCTGGAAGAGCAGAAAAAAACTTTCAAACAAATAAAGCCTCAGCTTGAAGGATTAAAAAAACTTTTTAAGCAAAAACAAGAAGCAGAGATATATCAGGGAAAACAAGGCCTAAAAACAGTGATGGAAGAAGTGTTAAGGCAAAAAGACACATTTTATGCTCTAGGCGCGCAAGGAAATTTCCAGAAATACATACCAGAGTACCATAAATATTGGCATATGCAGATTTACAAAAGAAAAATACCGATGTGTATGATTTACGCAGAAAAATGCCGAGAGCTTAGAACAAAAACAGAGCCACTGCCTGGCGCAAAAGTCAGATTCATTGACAAGCTGTACGATGGGCCTTCAACAACACATTTCTACAGTGATACTGTGCTTATTGTGACATGGAGCGAACAGCCATTGGTCATAAAGATAAAAAACAAACACCTTGCAGAAAATTACAAGCAATTTTTCAACATGATATGGAAGATGGCGAAAGAGTAAGATGTTGAACATGAATCTATTTAGCTTAGAAGTGTTGAACCTAAACACTGTTGAACCTTGCCCAAATAACCGAAAAATATAAATACATGTTCTACTTATTATACTTATATTACTTAAACTCCTTAAAATACTTAAATATATAATTCAGCGAGGCAACCCAATGGTAAACATGACATTAGCAATTCCCGAAGACCTTCATGCACTGATGAAGAAGCATGACCACGTCAAATGGAGTGAAGTTGCAAGAAAGGCTATCAAAACACAGGCCGAAAAGCTTGAAATTATGGACAAGATTCTAGTAAACTCGAAGCTGACTGAAGAAGATGCAATAGAGATTGGCAGGAAGATTAATAAATCAGCATACAAACGTCTCAAAGAGTCACTCTCTAAAACAACATAAACGTATCATATCCTTTGTTGTGTATATTCTTACTTTATTTTGCACTTTAAAATGAGCATCATTGCTCCATAACGGTATTTCCTTAGCTAAAGCTAGGGCTAAATATAGTGAATCATCTATATCAACATGTTGCATTATCTGCTCTGCTTCATTCAAACAATAAATAAATTCCATTGAAGGTACAATCACCATATGTTCCAACAGCAGAGAAAAGAGCAGTTCAAAGTCTAATTCTGAGAATTTTCCCTTTTGTATTATTAATTGTTTATATTTACAGACTTCCTCAACAATAATATAAGGAACATAAAAATTGAAATTACTCCTCAATATAATCTCTCTCGTAGTTCCGTTCCTAATCAGCGCAGAGATTAATATGTTTGAATCCAGCACAAAAGAGGATGTGACCATTTCTTGTTTCTGGTTCATTAAGAGCATATTGATTTTCTTCTTAATAAATTCGATTGCGTTTTTTCCGCAAATTTTCCGACGAGAAACCTCAAAAAGCGCAGAAATCCGAAAATGATATTTAAAGCGGGAAATCTTTATCGGAAACTTTTTAGAATAATCGAAACATTTGCGGCTGAATTAATAGTAAACTAATCCTAAATTAATAAAAATAAACAATAAGATAAATAAATAGGTAATAAAAACAAGAAGTTCAATAATCTTTCTCAACAATATCTTTTATATCCTTTGCTTTTTTCTCGCCTATCTTTTCTGTTTGTTTCAGCTCTTCTTCAGACGCATTAATTATATTTTTTACACTTTTGAATTTTTCAAGCAGCTGCTTTGCCAGATTCGGGCCGACACCAGGCATGGCGCTGACAATATATTCCTGCTGATCTCTGAATGATGCAGGTTTTCTGCTTCCATGAACATCAAAATCCTTGCCATATTCTTTTTCCTGTTCGCGCTTGGCAATCGCAATTAACAATGCAGCTGTCTCTTTAAATGTTTTTGAATACAAAACAGGAACATTAAAATCAACAGCTATGCTTGCAAGCATTCCTCTGATTGAATTTGGATGAATATTTTTTATGGAATAAATATCGCTTGTTCCTTCAACAATTATCAGCGGCTTCAAAAAATTATCTTTCATCTCTTTTAATTGCTTGAACAATCTTCCGTCAATTAAGCTGTCAATAAAATCCTCCTGCGTCTTAAATTCAACACCAACATTTTTGCTTACCTGGTAGTCTGCAATCTCTAATTGCTCCAACTGGATAGATGCGCCAAGCTCAAGCAGTTCCTTCATTACATGATTTCCTTTTTCCCTGTGGTCAACAAACAATTTTACTTTTTCAGGTTCAGGTATGAATTTGTTTAATGTAACTTCTTTCTTTCCGCCTTTTTCAAGTCCAGCAAATATTAATTTCTTTTTAATGTCCTTCAGATTTCTGTACATCTTTTTTTCTTTATGGAACGCGCTCCATCTGTATCCAACATCTCTTGTATCAGATGTTACAAAAATAGTAACTTTGCCTTTTTCCTGCCTTCCTGTCCTTCCTTTTCTCTGGATTTGCCTTATGGCAGACGGAATCGGCTCGTAAAATATGACTTCATCAACCTGCGGAATATCAAGGCCTTCTTCGCCGACAGAACTTGAAACAAGAACATTGAACTGGTTGTCTTTAAACTGCTGCAAAATTTCAATCTGCTGCTTTTGTGTAAGGCCTTTTTGCCGCCTATTTGCTTGCCCAACAAACAGTTTTGCAGTTATATTCATATTTGTCAGCTCCTCCACAATCTTCTGGCATGTGTCCCTATACTGGCTGAATATGATTAATTTATAATCTCTGTTTGTGCCGTCTTCATTTTTAATCCTGTTTTTAACAGTATCTTTTAATTTTTCAAGCTTAGGATGCTCTACTTCTTTGTCAATAAGGCTTCTTGTTTTTATGAGGGCGCTTCTGAAATACAAATCTCTGACAAGATTTTGCACAGCTTTTACTTTTGAAGTTTTTGCCTGTGTTTGAATGTCTTCTAAATAAAGCGATAAGGCAGCCATGCCCTGTGTTTCAAGAAGCTCGAGAGCATGCTGAACTTTTATTGCCTCTGCTGCTATGCTTAATGATTTCATGACGTTAAAATCACGGTTTCCCTGCGCTAATTCTGCCTGCAAATGGCCCTGCAATCTTAACAGGTCTGATTTGTTTTCCAAATTCAGCTGTGTTTCATCAAGATAGCCTAAACTTTCAATATCTTTTAATTTTCCTTTGTAGCAGTCTTTCAAATATTTCTGTATAACTTTTAATTCTTCAGGAAGCTCAAGCTTTACCCAATTAATGCGCACTTCTTGGATATAAGGGCTTACGTCTGGGTCAGTGTCTACTCTTACTTCAATCTCTTCAATGAAAAGGTTTGCAATGACTTCATTTATCTTTTCAAGCTCGCTTCCAGGCGACGCTGTTAATGCCAATATTCTGGGGTACTTTGCTAATTTTTCATACTGCTTTGCCAACCAGCAATAACTGTAATCTCCGACTGCCCTGTGCGCTTCGTCAACAACCAGCAGGGAAACATCGTCTAATTTTATCTTCCCGCCCATTATATCATTTTCAATAGACTGCGGTGTTGAAGCAATAATCTGGCATTTCTGCCATAAACTTATTCTTTCTTCTGGCTTTACAAACCCAGTAAACATTGTTATTCTTTTGTCATTATCTACTTCAGTTTTTTTCTCGTCATCATTTACATTATCTATTCTCTTGCCATCCTTTTTTATCTCATTGTTCACCTCAGAAAATACAAAATGCTTTTTGAAAACACACATTATCTGCTCAACCAATGGTTTTGTCGGAGCAAGAATAAGTATCTTTGATAAAGGGTATTGGCTTAAACGGTGGGATGCCAGCATTAAGGCAATGTGTGTTTTTCCCATGCCTGTCGGCAATACAACTAATGTATTCTTCTCGGCAGCAGTTGCAAAGATAGTCTGCTGGTACAGTCTTGGCTCAAAATCTTTTATCATATATATCTCTTTTAATTATAATGTCGGACATAAATATTTATTGAAAATTTAATAAATTAAATTTTTAATCTTTCAGATTAAATATGACTTAATAACCAAAGTTACATTTAATCTGAAATATACAAAGTGTTAT
>JACQSP010000047.1 GCA_016205905.1 Candidatus Woesearchaeota archaeon | reverse complement strand
CAAGGGGGACTTGCCCCCTACGGGGAACGTCAGCATTAACCTTACACTGCGAGGATTTGAAGCTGCTAACCCGAACGAAGTGAGATTTGGGACAGAGCCGTTTGATTATTATCAAAGAAAAAGTTATAGAAAAATCACGAAAAAATCACAGAAATCCAGCCAAATGTTTATAAATCCCTCTTTTATTCCTACTATTAATGAAGCGGCATTTTGAACTTGAAGAAATCTGTTTTGATGAATACAATGAAATTTGCAGGGAAGCAGGGTTAGCTATGGACACTTCTCAATTTTCAACAAACAGAAGATTTATGAATGGTTCCCCAAAAAGGTATGCAAAATTAAAAGAGATATTTACTTACAGAAGATTAGCTAACATAATACAAGATATAGAAGATGAACCTTTGAGAAATGAAAAACAAAGATTAAGGCAGATATTTACTTCACCACAATACTTTAAATTTAGCGAGGTAAAAAGATTATTGAGAGATGATCCTGCCTTTTATCTTGACTACCTTCAAAAAAATGAGCCAAAATTTAATGAATTTGTAATTGTATTGGCAAGATATAAGATGGGCGATACTTTTTACAATGATTCATTTACATATAAAAAAGAAGATGACTCATGGATTTTAAGAAAAATAGCAATCCATAAACCCAATTATGAATTTTATAGGGTTAAAGGATTACAGAAACCACTTTCAGAAGAAGATTATTGTCTGAAATGTATTCTTCCGAGATAGATTAATGTGTTAGTTTTACTAACATTATTTACTAACATTATTCAGTTAGTTTTTTTAACTTTCCAACTAATTCCTCGAATACTAATTTCTTTTTTTCTTTGGATATTGAAAATAAGTTCTTTTCAATCATTGTTTTAGATATTGTAAACAGATAATTTAGTTTAATAACACTATCCTTAACAGCACCTTCTGCTTTTGTTATAGAAATGCCTTTCATAGTCAGATTACTTGTAATACCTGCAACAACAATATTATCATATTCTTCAAATAATATCAATGCTGGCCTTGTTTTGATTTCAAAAGTATCTGTAAACTGAACTTTAGCCAGCACTACATCTCCAGCCTTAAACATTCTCCCATGCCTCGTCTTCTTTATTGTCCCATAACTCTTTCATTTTTGGCTGCTGAATCATATGCAGAAATTCATCATACTGGTTTTTGTTTTTTACTTGTTTATATAAAATAATCATATTATTTATTAATTCACTATATGTTTGTCTAGGATATTCTTTAATCTGTTTCATTGATTTAACTATTGTTTTGCTTAATTGGATTGTTGTAACCTTGTTCATTATATATCACCTATAGTCAATATATAAGTAGTATATAATTACTTATATATAAACTTTTTGTATTTGTTTTGTTCCTAGGTGAAGCCACCCGTCCATTATGATAAAACTGTTATTCGTTCTTCGTTTTTAGTTTTTCGTTACGAATAACGAATGACGAATAGCGAAGAACGAATAGAGTATCTAAACAAATACAAATTGTCTATTTGAATTCTTGCATAAAGTTAACATATAGTAAACTTTATATATATAACCCCTTAAAGATTTAGTTAATACATGGCTTATCCAAAACATCATGTAAAAAGAGGGTATAGAAAGGCTTTAATCTTTGTTGCAATAGTTGTAGCTGTGTTTTCTGTTTCTATGCTGTTCACAAACTTAAAAGATGAGCAGGGAAATGTTGATTTATCAAAATCTAAAATATTGACAAAGATTGGCGATGAGCTAGGCACATTGTCCCCTGAAAATTTGTTGAAAATCGGAAAAGGCACGGGTGGAGATACTAATTTATTATATGAGCCGGGATTATTGCATTCCAGTGGTTTGTTGCCGGGTGTTGATGAACCAAAACAAGAACAAGAAAAACAAAAAACTGAAAAAGATACAGACAATGATGGGTTAGCAGACAGTTTAGAACAATCATTAGGTACAAATCCAAATAATGCTGATTCTGATGGTGATGGACTAACAGATGGCGACGAATATGCTGTTGTTAATTCTGACCCGCTAAAGAAAGATAGTGACGAAGATGGCCTTTCTGATGGTGAAGAAGTTTTGGAAAAAAGCACAGAGCCAACCATTTCTGATTCTGATGGCGATGGTGTTGACGATAATATAGAAATTGTTGCTGGCACTGATCCTAATGACCAATCAGCAAAACCTACAAAAGCGCAAATAAAAAAAGCACAAAAAGAAATAGAAACAGATAAAAAAGCAGAAGAAGCTAAGAGCAAAGAAGGAGCAGATAAAGAAAAGACAAAAGCAAAAACTTCTGCTAAACCAAAATATACACAAGAAGAACTCACCCAAGCAGAACAAAAGATTACAGATTATGGAAATCAAAACGGTAAAACATTATATTCTCCTGGCGGATATAAATTTGTGTCAAATGGCGACGGAACTTGGAAAAGATATCATCAATCAGGGGAAATGTTACATGATATGGGGGCTCTCACAACTGAACAAATGAAAGATTATCTTAAACAACCAAATTGCGCAAACGGACTTTGTCTGTTCGAAGAGAATGGTAAATCTGTTTATGGGAAAGATGTGCCGCCTAAATATGTTGAGCAGGCAACAGGCAAGGCACCACAGTTAGAAGCACAGACCGAAGCACAAGGAACACAACAGCCACCCCAACCATTCACCGCAGGTTATAACAATTTCGACCCAGAAGGTGATTTAATTGTCAATCTTAATCAAGGCGAAAACATTGTCGGCCAATATTTCTTCAGAGACAAAGGCTTATTCGGCGACGAGATATATAAAATAAACCAAAAAACAGGGAAAAAAGAATTGTGTAAAGGCTGTGAAATATTTGAAGAAGAGGGGAAATGGTTTTTGAAAGACAATACCTTGTCAGAAAAAGAGGGTTTTGGAAAAGTAGAAGTAGGCGCTGATCCAGACGATGAGCAGGAAAGAATTCTAAATGAATGTGAAAGCCATGCAAAGATGGGGCATGAAATGCCAGAATGCCAAAACGCAAATGTTCTGTTTGGCAAGGTTATGGATAATTTAGACTTTGAATTCAGGTCGAGAGTAGAGGTTGTATTTGGAACATTGTTTGACAAGTGGTCAGAAGGCTGGTTAGGCTCAAGATTAGAATATTATCTTTATTCAAACGTCTGCCATGTTCAATATTACAGAGGAGATGATACTGATCAAGACTTAATTGCAGGTGGTAGTGTAGAAGTGCCTTCATTCTACTATGATTGGGATCAAGGCGCAGGAAAATTATTTGTCGTCAACATTGCAGGAGAAAAAGAGCAGCTAACAAATACCATTTACAGATATGGATTCTCAGTAAAGTTAATAGGGCAGATGCATTATGTCATTTATTTATATAACAGCTGCACAAAAGAGAAATCATTTTCTACAGGGCTTGCAACTGAGCAAGGCGTATCAAGCCCATCAACTCCGCAGGGTTTCAGCTGGAAAGAATATTTTACAGGTGCTGGTCAACAACAAGCAACAACCACGCAAAAAGCATATATCACTGGATGGAGAGATGAAGGTATTCTCGGATATAAAGGCGTGCATCAGGCGCATTATGCAGGGGATAATATGTTATTTGACTGTGCAGAAAACCCAACAGCAGGAAACACAGAGAAGAAAACCTGCAGATTCAATCAAGCCTGTGTTAAAGTCTTAGACGACGAAGAGCATGTTGAGCCATATTGTGTAGAGCTAACAAACGGCCCAGGATTCTTTACATTAGGCGAAGAAACAGGAAGTGTTGAGTGTTAAGTTAATAAGAATAAGAGTTATGTTCTTTAGATTGTTTGTATTTTTTTAGTTCTAGGGCGAAGCCATTTGTTAACTATTATTTATTTTTTTATTTCCTACTTGATTGGACACGTTCATGAAGAAATGGTAAGATGGCTTGAAAGTTAGAAAGCTTGACAGCTTGAAAGTATAGTAAACGCACTAAATTTTCGTAATTAGTCGTTGCGTTTACTATATTGGGCGAATTTATCTAATTATTTAATTCGCCAGCTATGCGCTTTACGCAGATAACTTTCAAGCTTTCAGACCTTCAAGCTTTCTAACATTCTCATGTGACGGTGGACTTCGTCCTTGGAACTAGAACAAAAATTTACCTATTTTATCTTCTGCACAGAATATTTCAAAAGAGTTCCGCTTGTTTTTGTGCCAATTTGGCCTACCATTTCCCCAATATTGCTTTCCTGAATATCACCTTTTATTATATAAACACCGCTTTTACTGTCTGTTAATCTTGCACTGCCTATATGGCCAGCGCGAAAATACCCATCAAGCGCCCTTTTCACAGCAAAAATAAGTGTTCTTTCTTTTACTCTCGTCAAAGTTAATTTATATTCAGAAAGTGTCTGAAGAATAGCTTCTGCTCTGGTGAACTCATCTTTAACTTTTCCTGCAAGATAATCAAAAAATGATCTTTCTTCTACACTTACTCCGCCCCTTTCAAGGTTATCTATATAACTTCTGCCATAACCGCCATTGCCATCTCCTCTTCTTTGTTTATAAGCTTCAATAGCCTTTCTTAAAAGAGTAAAATATTCTCTTTTTTCAGTTGATTTTATTGTGGCAGGCCCATAACCTTCATACCTCAATAATAAATTCTGCAACAGTCTTGAGGTTCTTCCGTTGCCCTCAGCAAAAGGATGTATTCTTACTGTATGAAAATGTATTAAGGCAGATTTTTCAATTGGGTGCATATCGCCGGTATAAACATCAAAAAATAATTCTTCCATCATGTCATGCACTTTTTCATATCTTGGGGGGAGCATAACCTCTTCACCACGTATAGACACATTTTCAGTGCGATATCCTCTCCTTACATCTGCTCTTTCAGGCTCTATTTGTTTGGCAACCTCTTCAACAAACCGCCTGTTTAATTCACCATTGTAATTGGCAATTGCCCATTTCCATGCATTTGTCAGATTTTCTAATGTTACTCTTTCCTCTTCTTCCTGCTGTTCAATCAGCTTTTTCCTTATCCTTTGAGTTATTGCAACACTGCCTTGGGTGCCATTAGTTAATGTACTATCATCAATAAGATTAGAATGGGCATTTGACTCTGTTTCAAGAAACCTTCTGACACAGGCAGCAAGGTCAAAATTCTCAATAGCTGCCTTTTTCTCATCAATTTCTATAAGTAGCTCTGGGTTTATGTAGTCCATGTGTAAATGAGATAAATGTTGGAGTTTTTAAAGTTTTCTGTTATATATCACTAGTAAGTGGTCATTTCAAACATCCTTCTGGAAAATAATTAACCACATGGTCTTTAAACAATGGGAAAGATTCAAACCCTGTAATAATATCACTAAATCTTCCTCGGATATCAACAAATATGTCATGAAATTCCAATTCGCTTTTTGTTTCGATTTCCATACCAATTCTCCATTTCCCGATATGTTTAACAATGAAAGTAATGTTTGGAATGGCCTTAAGGTATGAAATAAGCTCTTTTTCTTTCTCTATACTTATATTGTTCACTCCAAGAAACAGCATGTGTGAACTGAATCCTAAGATTGAAGGATTAACAAACAGCCTGAACCCAAGCAAAAGTTTAGATTTCTTCATTTCATCAATTCTGTTTTTTATTGTATTTCCTGTTACATTTAGTTTTTGGCCTAACTCAATATTAGAAATATCAGCATCTTTACTGAGATGTTTAATAATCTCCTTGTCGAGAGGATCAAGGAAGAAATCCTTGTTGAGTTTCATCTCGTGAAAAAACTCTTTTCGGATTCCTTCTTCATTTATTTCAGTCTTATTTTTGTAATCTTGATCAGCATTAGCAACATCATGAAGAATATAGCTTCTTTCCATATCAGAAACATTAACATAAATCAATATTTCATAATCACATATTAATTTACCCCATTTATTGATTATTTCTTCAAACAATGCATTAAATTTGAAATTATCTTCGCATATAAAATTAACAACAATGTCCCAATTCCCGCCAACTTCCCCTAACCAAAACACAAAGGGATGATTCTTTAAATATTCTATAAAAGAGAGTTTATCCTCTTTCTTAACATTGAGCATCCTGAATGCTACTCTATACCATTTGTAATTAACAGTTGCCGAATCAAACACTGCTTTTGCGCCAAGAATTACCCCTTCTTCTTTCAACCTTTTAATCCTATATTCAACTACCTGCCTAGATAACCCTACTTTCTTGGCAAGCTCTGTCAAAGGCATTCTTGCATCCATATCTAATGCGGATATGATTTTTCTGTCTTTTACATCAATTTTTACCATGTTTTAGCCTTTTTATACTTTTTTGGTTTCTGCAACATCCAAAAATTAGTTATATTTTTTTAATGAATATTTGAGTAAAACCCAACAATAAGAATGGCACGGACGGATTTTACTGCGTAAAATCCTACTCGGCTCAGCTAAAGCTTCGCCTCGCCCGGCCATTATTGTTGGGTTTTACAGAGAAAGGCAATTTAATTGAATTTTTGGATGTAGCTTCAATTTCCTAGTTTTTAACCATTTCTCTTATTTTCCACTATTTTTAGTAATATAATTATAATAACTATTTAAATTTTTCGATTATGCAAAAAATAACAAAGGAAGTTTTAAATACTTACACAATCAATGTACTTACTATGAAATGGTTAAAATGATGTTAAGACAACCAAAAAAAGAGGTAAAACAAAGAACTTAAACGAGAAAAAAGAGGTAGAAAAATAGAAAGTAAAAAAAAACAATAGAGAAGAAAAAAGAAGCGAAAAAAGGTGATGAAAATGGAAGGAAATGCAAGTGTTATGGCAATGTATGATAAAGACCTCAAAGATATACACAACCAAAAGAAGAAAGGGCTGTTAGTTGTACTTTTGAGTGTAATAATCATCTTGATAGTGATTTAATATCAAGAAATAGAAATGGAATAAAAAACAAAAGATAATAGAGATTGAAAACAAAGAAAATTGTAAAAAACGGAGGAAAATAAAATGGAAGAAACAAAAATTGAAACAAAAGGAATAGATTTTTTATTAGAAGGGATTGATGCTAAAAGAGTATTAGTATTTGTTCAAGAACATCGGTACTATGGACTCAGTCAGGAAACTGCAAAAGGAATTGCTTACGGACTAAGTAGAAAAGGATGTGAAGCAAAAGTAATTGTACAGTTAGCAGATTTTTGTAGTAGTAATTATGATGATTTATACGTTGCTTCTTTCGATGATAGTGGCGCTACTCAACAAAATGCAGTTGAATTTTTGAAAAATATGTTGATGAAATCAGTTGATGCAATTGTTTACGTTGTTGGTGTTCGTGTAATTCATCCTCATACGATAGCTGAGAATTACAAGGGATTTGTAGATAGGGTAGGTGTTGAAAAAGTATTTTTATGTTTAGACACCAGAAAAACTGATTCCTTAATATCAACATTGGATGCAATAGAAAAGGAAAGTCAAAGAACAGGAAAAGATTATACACCAAGAGTATTGATTAACACGAATTTTCAAGATAATGAACGACTAATGGTTGATGAAGCTCTGTTACACCATTAATATCGTATGGATCTAATAAATCAGTTTAGGGTGAATAGTTGGCTGTGCTTTAGAACGAAAACCTTTTTTTACTTTCATTTTCTCCTTATTTTTTCTCCAACTCTCAACCAACAAATCATAAAGAATATAATATTTACTTCATTATTATAATTATATAATTAAATTCAAAAGATTTATAAATATATACTTCGCGAAATTATTATAATCATCTTATTTCGGGAGTAAAAAGAGAATCTGTTGAACCTCTCTCGTTCGCCGCCATCCAAAATGATGGGCTTTGCCTTGAATGGATGACAGCCTTGTATAACATTAATTATCGCATGGTGCTCACTTGTCATAAATGACGAGAGGTTCAACAGAGCTGTAAAAAGGGGAGTATTAATGAAAAAAAGGGGTTTTGTAACGCCGTTCATAGTAGCTGGACTTTTAATTCTTATAACTATAGGAGTCTTTGTACTCATGAGAAACTATGTTTATCTCGGTAAATTTGTCCCGTCGCCACTGGTTCCTGTAACTGTTTTTACCCAAGAGTGTGTTAAACAAACCACAGAAGACGCACTATTCTTCGCAAGAACACAAGGCGGGTATATTTATCTTCCTGAAACTATCGCAAAGGATAAAGAATCTTATGTAAATTTGGGATTAAAGGTTCCTTTATGGTTTTACAAATTTCAGGACAGAGCGCCAACTAAAAATGATATTGAACTGGATATAGAGAAATATGTAAAAGAGAATCTTCTAAACTGCATTAATAATTTCCAGCAATTTTCTAATGAATTCTCAATTGAAACAACCAACGGAAAAAATATTACAGACATTGAGGTTCAGTCAACAATAAACACACATGATGTAACTATTAATACTAATCTTCCAATACAATTAAAGAGAATTACAAAAGGCTCTTCACAAATTTACTCTTTTCCAAAAATAGAAACAAAGGTAAACACTGATTTTGGGCAGATGTACCAGCTTGCAACAAAAATAATGAAGCAGGAAAATGAAGAGGCATTTCTCGAAGGTTATGTGATTGACATGATTGCAAGCTCTGAATATCTGCCTCACGAAGGAATGGAAATAACCTGCCAGCCAAGGTCATGGCCAATAGCTAAAATTGACGAATATCTGAAAAAAGTTATCATGCATAATATCAAATTCTTAACTTTCAAAAATACAAGATTTGAGCCCTCAAATATCCCTTACTTCGACAAGATTTATCAGGTTGAATTAGGCGGAACCTCAAACAAGTTAAATAAATTAAATGTAAACAAGCTAAATGATTTTTCAAATATTAAAGTGAACACAATATACAATCCAGAATGGCAGTTAAATGTTGATGTTCAGCCAAAGCATGGAGACACTGTAAAGCCAATAGAATATGACCCAACAAAATTTTTATTTAACTGCATAAAGATATACCACCACAAATATTCTGTAAATTTCCCAATAATGTTCCAGCTGATTTCTGACGACAATCCAGAAGACATGTTTTATTTTGCAACACCTGTTATTATGACGCATGACGAGCCTGACAGATACGGCAATGTCCCTGTATGGCCTGAAGAAGTTGACAGGACAGGCAGCGAGAAATACTGCAGCAATACAACATCAATTTCAATATTTAATCTTGACAAGGCAGGAAACATTGTTGTCCAGCCTTCATTGCAGGAAAACAGAAAAGTTCAATTGGATGTTTATGCATTTGACGCAGTAAAAGGCTATCCTGAAGGAGCGCTTAAAGACGTCAAAATCAGTTATCATTGTGTTAAATTCAGATGTGAGATTGGTGCAACAGGATTGCCAACTTCTGAAGAAGGTTATTATGTCGGAGATGCGCCAATGCTGAGCGCAAAGTTCCCGTCATGCTTCAACGGGTATATTATTGCTGAAAAAGAAGGCTATCTGACTGCAAGGCAGAAGCTCACTGTCAGTGATGATGGTAATAATAATAATAAT
>JACQSP010000053.1 GCA_016205905.1 Candidatus Woesearchaeota archaeon | reverse complement strand
GTATGATTTTATAGTGTTAAATGGTATGTTGATAATTTTAAACTCTATTAAAAGGTGAAATTATGGAAAAGAATGAAAAACTCAAAAAAAATTCAGAACAAGAAAACAAAAAAAACTCAAAACAAAATTTATTATCATTAAATGATGTAAGCACAGAATTTATTTTAGATGTGATTGAGAAAGCAATCGACATCAAAAAGAATCCTGAGAAATATTCATCTGCGCTGAAAGGAAAAACTCTATTAATGATATTTGAAAAGCCCAGCTTAAGAACAAGAGTGAGTTTTGAAGTTGGTATGACACAGCTGGGCGGACATGCGATTTATTATGACGTCGCTACAAGCCCTTTGGGGAAAAAAGAAACAATTGAAGACACAGGAAAGGTTGTTTCAAGATATGTTGACATTGTGATGGCAAGACTGTTTAAATTTGAAGACTGTAAAAAATTAGCTGAAAATGCAATTGTGCCTGTAATTGATGCATTAAGTGATATGAACCATCCCTGCCAGATATTATGCGATCTTATGACAATTAAAGAAAAGTTTGGGAAATTAAACAACGATGTAAACAACTTAAACAACAATGTAAACAGCAATGGACTGAAAGGCCTCACGCTTGCATATCTTGGAGACTGCAAAAATAATGTAACTTACAGTTTGATGCATGGCTGTGCGCATGTTGGCATGAATATAAAAGTTGCGTGTCCAAATGATGCAGAATATATGCCAGAACAGAGAATTGTCGACGAGGCAAGAATGATTGCAAAGAAAAATATCAAACTTTATGATGAAACAAAAGTTGAAGTTCTGCATGATGCAAAAGAAGCAGTGAAAAATGCGGATATTGTATATACAGACTCATGGATGAGTTATCATATCCCCAAAGAATTAATGGAAGCAAGGAAACAAAAACTAATGCCGTTCCAAGTAACTGCACAGCTTATGAAACATGCGAAACCAACAGCAGTGTTCATGAATTGTCTGCCTGCAATGCGAGGTATGGAGCAGACTGCTGAAGTTGTTGACGGGAAACAAAGCATTGTCTTTGACCAAGCAGAGAACAGATTGCATGCGCAGAAAGCAATAATGCTGAAACTGCTGGGAAAAATTTAAATTTTGGTATTTGTTTAGTTCTTGGCATGTCCAACGCGTTCATGAATAAAAGTAAGAGGTAAGACGTTTGAGGTAAGAGGTACGATAATAGCATCGTAGTCATTCCCTCTTACCTCCTACTTCTTACCTTTTACCTTTTTTTCATGAGACGGGTGGCTGTGCCTTAGTACGTGTTGTTAGCGGATTGAACTTGAGTTGGCAAAGGTTCTGGAGATAATAATCTTTTTATTCTTTCACTTGTCTCCTGAAAAATATTTTTCTCAGGTGGGTCAGGCATATCACTCTTCGTTAAATATTCTGCAAATGTGTAAAGGCAAATAGAAGGAGCCTCTATCAAACATCCTACCAAAAAAATATCAAAAACTGATAACTTTTTATTAGTATTATCTTTATAATAAGAATAACCCATTGAAAAAACTGAAAAGCCAACGGACAATAAGCATATTCTCATGAGCTTACCCATTTTTTTTCCAAGACCCAATGCTTCACATGTAATCTCTTCTTCTAACGGCGTTTGATAAAAATGCTGCTTTGAAGATGAAAAGGAGGCCATACTAAGTGGAATTCCTAATATATGTCCACATAATGCACTTAACCCTAATCCTACTGCTGAGGCTTTGTAAATGATGCTGGCTAAATTCTTGTAACTGTCTCCTGTGAGATTTTGGTATAAAATACCCACTTCTTTTGCTGCCTTTATCATAAAATTATCAAATTTAGTCAAATAACTCCCATCATCTGGATAAAACTTATCTTCAAGTGACATAATAAGTGAAAAGAATATGTTTTGATTTTTAAATCTTTCTTAAAACTGTAAGTAAAAAGTCAAGTATTTTCATTTATAAATAAAACATGAATTTTATTGAAAATTACTGAAACGCAGACTAAAACGGTCTCCTTTTCAAACCTTACTTTTTACTTACTTAAAACTGACCAGTCTGAATAAATTTTTGCATCAATTTTTCGACAACAACTTGTTGGGAGTATCCTTTTCTGCTGCATGCTTTGACAAATTCGTCGTATACATGCCTATCAACATTATAATCCAATCTCATTTTCTGTGCATCTTTTGGGCTTGCTGCCATGTTTTCACCTTAACTGTTTATTATACTATCCAATACAAACATAAAACAATTATATTATTTAATATGAACCTAAAACGATTATCTTATTTATAAATTTAATCAGTTTAAAATTAAATAATTGAATTTTAAAAAATTAAACACACTTACCTGCTAGAATCAGCCTGTCTTTCCAATTCGTTCTTTTTTGCAATTGCATTAGATGACATGTTGAGAGTATAAGCACAGATTATCTCATCGGCTAAAGTATCAACAATACTTTTCCTCGAGTTAAAGCTTCTGTGATATGAGCCTTGTATCATTAATTTCAATGCTAAATCAATTCTTCTTTGCGGCGAGCATTCAATTGCCTTTGGATATCTTGCTCCGCCGTATTCAATTGTGATAATTTCTTCTCTTGGCGCAGCATTTTCCAATGCTTTTACAAATACTTCAATTGGATTCTTTTTTATCTGCTGTTCAATCTTTAAGAATGCTTTTTGTACGATATTATAAACAGTCTGTGCTTTGCCGGTTGTGTGATAGCTTGATTTGAAATGTTTTCTGCTTTTGTGGCCAGCACCCATTAATTTATTCATTAATCTTTCTACTATGTTTACCCTTGATTTATGGAATCGGTTGCCTGCGTATCTTGCTCCTGTTCTTAATACTAAAACAGGCCTTAAACTAATATACTCTTTTAGACCAGGGTCTTTTACACTTATTCCTTCTGTGCCCCATTTGTTGAATAATTTCATTTCCATTTTTGACCATCAAATAAAGGTTTGAGGTAGGAAGTAAGAGGTAAGAAGGTACTGTGTTTTGTTGTGCATTGCACATCCACACATTAATTACCTTTTACCTTCAAACCTCTTACTTCATACTTTTTTATTTACGTGCTTTCTCTATCTTACCTTTTAATAATGCATCTAAACTTTGATCATTAACTTTAATAACGCACCATCTTACACCAGGAATATCGCCCTTTGCCCTGCCCATCTTTCCGCCGATACATTCCACAACAACTTCATCGTGCTCATCAATCATTTTTGTTGCGCCGTCTCCTGGCAGGAATGCTGTAATCTGTTTCCCGTTTTTAATTAATTGTACACGGGCGCATTTTCTCATTGCAGAGTTTGGCTGTTTTGCCTCTAACTGCACTTTTTCAAGAACAATGCCTTTAGCCTGAGAAGCTGATTTGCCTAACGGATTGGATTTTTCCTTTAATCCTCTGACGCTTCTCTTTAGTCTTTTATCATATAATCTAAATCTTGCTCTTCTTTGCTTAAGTTTTTTTGTTGAATTTAATCCCTTTGATTTATGTCCCATGTTTTTACCTTTGGCTTGCTTGTAAGAGAGGTAAGAGGTAAAAGGTTTGAGGTAAGAGGTTGCGTATGTCGTTCCTCTTACTTCTTACCTCATACCTCTTACCACCTTACTTAGCTACAACTCTACAAACCATTATTAGTTCACCTTAATCTCTTTAATATTGTCAAAATATCGTTTGACAATTTCTTCATAATTCCTCAAATTGGAAGCAGACCTTCCAATTAGATACCCTCGTGTTTTACTGTCTGTGGGTTCTAATATGATTGTGTCTTCCTGAACAGTTACACTCATAACTTTCAACGGGTATATAAGGTTTTCTATAAACCTCTCAAGTTTTGGATTGTATTCAAGGATTTTAATCTTTCTGTTAAACCCCTTTTCAAGGATTTTAATGTTTATTGCATTTCTGCCGATTGCCTTGCCAATCTCATTTTGCTCGACAACAAATATTAGCAGTGAATTACTGTCAATGAAGCAGTCTTTTAAGTTTGCTCTGGTGGTTTGCTGAAATATATTCATCAAACCCATCAGTTCCATACTATATTTAATCTTCACTGAATGTACACCTGATTTTTTATATTATAATTTTCATCTAAATATTCCTTTTTTAAAAAAATGAAACACATTATTATATGCTCTTATCTATTTTATATTTATTATCGCATTTATGCCTTCATTAATCCTATGACACTTATTGAAAATGGTTTCTTGCACATAGTGCCAAGCTCATCATTTGGATAGTTTAATGAAACAACTTTCACTTTATTTAATTGTGCATAATAATCAATATCTTTCTTAACGCTGTCAGGAACATTTACACTGACGAATATCTTTGCAAGTGTTCCTCTTCTAAGATTTTTGATAGTTACAGCTGTACCTAAAACTGCTTTTTTCTGCTCAATGTTCTTTTTGATTTCTTCAATGTTTTTGTCTGCTTCTTTTGTTTTTGCCATTTTTGTAAATATTATTTAATAATTAAAGG
>JACQSP010000046.1 GCA_016205905.1 Candidatus Woesearchaeota archaeon | reverse complement strand
ATTACTATAATTGAAAAAATTATAATAAGATATATTGAGTATTTCGTGTATTTTTCCTGATTTTTTAATTTATCGATTAAATTCATTTTAGCAGTTTTATTATGGCATTTGCAAATCCTTTATAATCATATTTCTTAACTAATATCCCATCTATAACAACCTCCGGATGCGAGCAGACATCAAAAGCAACGACTTTTTTGCCGCATGCCTGAGCCTCGGCTATTGGAAGATTAAATCCCTCCCACAAGGATGCAGTAACATACAAATCACACGCAGCGTAGTAATGTGGCAGCTCCTTGTCATCGACAAACTCTTTGAAAATAACATTTTTATTTGCAGCTTTTTTTAACCTGTTATAATAACTTTTGAATGTTGGCCTTCCTATTATAATCAATTTGATATTATGATTTATTGTGCTGATAATTTCAAACATCTTTAATAAATTATGGACATTCTTATGTGGCGACAGTCTGCCAACAAAAAGCAAGAGCTTTTCATTCTCTTTTATTTTCAACCGCTTCCTAATTCTCTTCCCATCGATTCCAATTTTAAATCTGCTTTTGTCTATTTTGTCATATACTATCTTGCTATCCAAGCCTGTTTCTTTCTTTAGCTCCTGCTGCAAGAATCTACTTATCGAGACTACGGAATCGGCATTCTTCAATGACAGTTTGTTAAAAAAAGCAAATAACCAAATATAAAGCCTTTCCAAAGGGTTATTGAAAAGTTTGCTGTATCCAACTCCATGGTTGTGATAAATATATTCTGCATTATATTTTTTCTTTGCGTATGACGCAATCAAATTCATCGGATAGAAATGCGAAATAACAATATCAAAATCTTTCAATTTTTCAGCTGCACTTTTTATTTTTGAAAAGTCCAAAAAGAAAAAAAGCCTGTACAGCCTTTGAAAGAACGGGTTTTTTGGCATTCCTAATACTACCAGCTTGAAATTTTCTGGCTTCAATCCAGCTTCCAAAGCAAATACAGTCACTTCATCTTTTTTGGAGAAATTTTTTGCCTGCAATTCCACTACTCTATCTATCCCACTATAATACGAGAATGTTGGTGTCAAAATTGCTATTTTCATAGTTATATTTTTTATATCATTCCAAACAAATGCTTTATCTTTAATTTTAATACCATGAAATAACCTGCTATAAGCTGCGGCAATCCCAGTTTTGAATATCCCTTTGTCCTATCGGTAAATGTAATCGGGATTTCCTTTATCTTAAATCCTTTCAAATGCGCCTTGAACAGCATTTCCTGCACAATTGCAGGGCCTTTTGATTCTATACTTTCAATGCCTATTTTTTCCAGCGCTTCTCTTTTAAAGCATCTGAAGCCGGAATTGCAGTCTTTGACATTAATTCCCAGCATAACTCTTATGTAAAGGTTAGCGCCCAAAGTCACAAATCTCCTTAAGCTGCTTCTTCCTATCTCGTTTCCGCCTTCAACCCTTCTTGAGCCTAATACCAAATCCGCATTTTTCAATTCCTTAATCATTGATGGAATATACTTGGGGTCATGCGACATGTCAGAGTCCATTTCAACAATTATATCGGCATCATGCTTTAAGCAGTATAAAAAACCGTCCTTTCCAGCTGCCCCCCTTCCTTTGTTTTTTTTTCTCAATAAAAGATGCACTTTATTGTTTTTTCTTGAAATTTCCCTTACTATTTGGGATGTTCCATCCGGGCTGTTGTCATCAACAACAACAATTTCCAAATTTTTAATCTTGAGATTAAAAATTTGGCTAATCAAATTCTTGATATTTTCTTTTTCATTGTATGTTGGAATCATAATGAAGGTTTTCATCTTTATATGTCACATATGCTGGTTTATAAATTTAGTTATCTATTTTCTATATGGAAAAGATTTAAATAAGTATAAGTAATTTCTATGCACTGGGGAAAATGAAATTAGTAAGGCTATTTGGATTTGTTCTATCACTTATAGTTATTAATATTTATTTTGTAACGGCAACAAATGCTTCAGGGGCCATGGAAAGCAATGACACAGGTTCAAATGGTTTAAAAGTAGAATGGAATGTGACAATTGGCGGCAATCTTTCTGACACAGCAACTTCAGTTCACGAAACAACAGATGGTGGATATATTATTGCTGGGACTACTAAATCTTTTTCAGAACCCGCATCTATAGAGGATGCAGATGTATGGCTTGTTAAATTAGACTCAAGCGGCAACATTCAATGGAATAAGACGTTTGAAGATACACCTTCTGCAAAAAATCCTTCAGTTTATCAAACACATGATGGTGGCTATGTGATTTCTTATTCTAGGCTGGGAAATGTTATTGATGTTATAAAAACAGATTTTAATGGCAACAAAGAATGGAACAAATCTACAAATAACCAACTCTCTTACTCAATTAGTATAAAGGAAATGATAAACAATGATTATTTGTTGGTTGGAGCTATTAAATTTTCTTCTTTTATAATATTTAAGACAGATTCAAATGCAAGTCCATATTTCAACAAAACAGTTAATGCCTTTTTTGCACATTCGTTTGATGAAACATCCGATGGTGGATTTATCCTTACTACACAACAAAACAGTGATCAATCAATCAATTCCATCAAACTGGATAATAATTTTAATGAAATTTGGAATAAAGATTATGGCGAAAGTATTCGTAACTGGATTAAACAAGTAACTTCAGAATCAGCAGACGGTAATTATTTAATTGTCGGATCAGGAGATTATCCTGGATGTTGCTTGAATGGTTCCACCAACATTTTTCTTTTTAAAATTGATTTGAATGGAAATCAGATATGGAATAAATCTTTTGAGGGGCAAGGAAGAGATGTAATTAACTCCATGGCAAAAAGCTCGGATAATGGGCACATTTTAGTCGGAGGCACGGATTCTTTTGGGCATGGTTCACATGATGTATGGATAGTAAGGCTAGACTCAGATGGAAACATTAAATGGAACTCGACAATTGGCGGCCCGTTTTATGACAGTGCTAACTCAATTAAACCAACATCAGATGGCGGTTACATAGTTGTAGGCAATACCACTTCTTTAGCAACAGGTGAGGATATGTGGATTATCAAATTAGCTCAAATAAACCATAGCAGCATTGGAATAAACTATTTCAACCCTGTAAATTTAAGACCGAATGTTACCGAGCCAAATAATGTATCGTTTACTGTATTCCCAGACACAAGTGACAATGTT
>JACQSP010000050.1 GCA_016205905.1 Candidatus Woesearchaeota archaeon | reverse complement strand
TATATAATCTATATAATGGTGGTGAGAACATGCAAAGTGAAAACTTAAAGAAAATAACCTTTTTTGCTGCAGCAGTCATTTCATTAATCATATTCAGCATTTTTGTATCTGCTGACACATACCATATCTTTGAAAACAAAAACGAGCTTTTAATGGTGGAAAACCATAAAATTGTGCTTGTTGATGTGACAAGTGATAATGAATGTATCTTTACAATAGATGGTGAAGGCAAGGTTATCTGGAAAGACCACAAAGACGGGACAAAAGACGTCACTATATTTGTAAAAAAAGCTTTTGCAATAAGAACCAAGACAGGCAACTCTGTTTACTGTGAGGCATTTATTGACGTGAAAGCCCCTAAAGAAACTGAAAAAAAGAAAGAAATCAAAATAGTTGTTTCTCCAAGTGCTTCAACAGATAATGCGCAGCAGAATCTGCAAGAGACAGATATTATTAATGTTTCCGAATCAACTACTGTACAAGAAGCAGCGCCACTTCCAGAAGCCACTCCCCAAAAAGGATTAATTCAAAGAATTATTGAATTCCTAAAGAATTTGTTTAAGTGATTAAAAAATGTATACTCCATTTATAGATTTATTCCATTTTAACCTAAGCAGAGTATAAAATCTAAATAAAATGAAATTTGCTCATATTGCTGACTGTCACATAGGAAGCTGGCGTGACCCTAAATTAAGAGAGGCCAGTTTAGAAGCTTTTCTAATGGCAGCTGCCAAATCTAAGGAAGAACTTGTTGATTTTATTCTAATCTGCGGTGATTTATTCAATACTTCCCTGCCTGCAATTGACAAATTGAAGATCGTTGTAAAGAAACTAAAAGAATTGAAAGAGAGCGATATTCCTGTTTATATTATTCCAGGAAGCCATGATTTTTCTCCAAGTGGAAAGACAATATTAGATGTTTTGGAAAATGCAGGCTTAGTAACTAATGTTGTCAAAGGCAAGGTTGTTGAAAATAAACTGTCACTTGTTTTTACAGAAGACAAAAAAACAGGGGCAAAAATAACAGGGCTTTTGGGCAAGAAAGGGATGCTTGAAAAGAGCTATTACGAAGCATTGGATAAAGAGCACCTTGAGCAAGAGCAGGGATTCAAAATATTTATGTTTCATACTGCTTTAACAGAGCTAAAGCCAAAAGAATTGGAAGACATGGATTCTGCGCCAGTTTCACTGCTGCCAAAAGGGTTTGATTATTATGCAGGCGGGCATGTTCATATTATCTCACACCAAAGTTTGGAAGGGTATACCTCAATTGTTTACCCTGGTCCATTGTTTCCAAACAATTTTAAAGAGATTGAAGAGCTAAAGCACGGTGGATTTTACATTTATGAAGACGGCAACCTAACCTATTTTCCAATAAAAATTTATAATGTTGTTTCACTATATTTCGACTGCAATAACAAAACACCCCAAGAAATAAGGAAAGAGTTATTGGACAGGCTTGAAAGTGAGCTTGAAATGGTTAAAGATGAATTAAACAAAACAATTGTAACAATAAGAATGTTTGGCTTAATAAGAGACGGGAAAATAAGCGATATTAATCTTGATGATATCTTCGAGCAATTGTATCAGAAAGGGGTTTATTTTGTTATGAAAAATACCACCAAGCTTACAACAGCTGAGTTTGAAGAAATCAAAATAAATCTTGAAAAGAGCAATGATATTGAGGAAGCATTAATAAAAGAGCATATTGGCAAGGTTAGATTAAACTTAAAATTTGGAAAAGCTGAAAATAAATTATCAGAACAGAAAGAGGGAACTCAAAGAACAGAGCAAAAAGAAGAAAATGAAATACCTGAGCAGAAAGAAGAAACTCAAACAACAGAGCAAGAAGAAGAAAATGAAATATCTGAGCAGAAAGAAGAAACTCAAACAACAGAGCAAGAAGAAACCCTAACAACAAAACAAAAAGAAGAAATAAGCGGGCGTCAAGAAGAAATAAATGAATCTAATGAACAGATAAACACTATCAAACAATTAATGAATTATTTAGACCTTGAAAAAATGGAAGGTGAGCGAGTTATTGATTTTGAGCAGAGAATAAAAGATAATTTTAAGAAATTGCTGCGGCTATGATTTTGTTTTTGATACTTTGATATTATTAAATGATTAAATTAAATCAATAAACCGTTTTTCTACTAATTATAATAATTCTAACGTAAAAACCATAAAATTTAAATATTACTTAGTCTTACTTGGTCTTATGGAATCAATTACTATCAAAGTTGAAGGTGATTTGGCGAGAGAGATGAATAAAGCCATGAGGCCGTATTATAGCACAAAGACAGAGTTTATTCGGGAAGCAATAAGAGATAAGCTGAAAAATCTAAAAAAACAGAACCTATTGGAAGAAGTCAAAAAGAATTTTGGCAAGGCAAAGACCAAAACACCATTATGGATGGATGAGGTAATAAGAGAAGAAGTTGGTAAAGAATATGCAGAGAAAAGAGGATGGAAACTCTAAATCAATTCTTCTGGTTTTTTTACACAAAGAATATCAGAAACACTCTCAAAATGCTTATCCCTTGTAATTAATATAGCATCATTATCTTTTGCAAGAACTGCATGTAAAGCATCATGGATTGTCAATGAATATCTTCTTGAAAATAATTTTGCTTCATTGAATTGTTCGTCTGAAGGGATTATAAAAATAATCCTTCCTTCAAATGGTTTTAACAAATTATCTAATTCTTCTATTCTAATGAATTTTAACATTTCATCTCTGACTAATTCAGAAACAAGAATAACATCTTTATCTTCAATGATATTATTCAATAGTTTTAGCGCCCACTCTCCTAAAGGCCGAAAATTATCCGACCTATTTTCATAATAATCCCTCCAAATGCATGTGTCGAGATAAAACCTTCTTTTCATAAGAACTAATGGGTTAATAGATTAATTAATTTAACTTAAATTTTTCCGCAAGAGATTCGGTGGAAATCGAAAAAGTCTCAATGCTTATCTGAAAGATTTACGGAAATACACAAAGTAAACAAAATGTAAGATAAGAGGTTTGTGAGCTTGTATATATGCATATATGCGCTTATTTAATTTATCCATCCTATTTTTCATCTGTTATCTTGAAAAAACCCCTATTAAACTTTGAACGCTGCCGGTCGGCTCCTATTATTTTTCTATCTTAATCATCTTTATAAATCAGCTATTATTCCTTCAAATTTAATGCAAAACATCAAAGGAATTGAACCATTTATGGCAGAGTTCATTAGTGGGTATTCAAAATTCTTGCGGTCAGTGAAGAAGTTTAAAATTGAAAGCTCAAAGAGCAAAGCATTTCAATTCAGAACAATCATTCCTAATACTTACAAATTATTTTATGGTCTTAGTGTTGATGGTGGATGTATATATGATATTAATCCTCCACCTGACACTTTTAAAACTGTTGAAAAAGGCACTCTTGAAGAGCTTGTTGCGAAAGAAGAAGAGTTGAGGGCAAAGCTTGCGGATTTGGGAAAAACATATGATATTCATGCAATGCCTTATTTCAAATTCCTGAATGGTTCTGTTGCAAAAATCTCAAATGATGAATTCTTGTGGCTCCCGCAATATGATCTCTTTGTGTCTGCATTGGAATTTTCTTTGAATCCTAATCCTTCTAAAAAACCTAGAAAAAGAACAAGATCAACTGAAGAAACGTTAAAGCAAACGACTGAACAAAAGATTGCTATCAGATTATTTTATGATGACGAACCAGGTGGGTTTTATGAAGCAAGATATGCTTTGGTCAGTACTGGTGTTCATTTCGAACCACGACCTATTCTGCCTGGTGTCAGAATGCCGCAGGATTATAATGATTCATGGTTAGGTATTGATCATCCCAACGGTAGGAAAACAGGGCATATGTTCTTCAACATTAGCGGCGATTATGATGGTCAGTTCTATGTGGATAACGTTGTTAGAGGAGAGAGACATCCATTGTTTGAATTTTCTGTGTGGCCAATTCGTGAAAGGGAGATAACTACTCATTATGCACTATATACAAGTCCGTCATTTAAATTATCAGAATATGGCAAAGGTTATCTGACTGTGTTTTTAGAGATGCTTAAGGAAGGCGTGCTCAGATTATGAATTTAGAGTTACAATGCATAAAACAGCTAAACAAATACCAATAGAATAAGAACTATTATAAAAAAATAAATTACTTTTAGTATATTTTTACAAAAAACATAGAAAAAGGATTAAGAAAGTTCAAAAAAGTTCTAAATAAAAAACTTACCCGATAGTTCTTCTTACATCAGTTACTTCAACAGAATTAACATCTTCAATCTTGGCAATCTGTGTTTCCAACTCTTCTGTAGAGCCTTTGCTTTCATCCATCACGAAAAACAATTTTACTGCCTTTAGTCCAAACGCGATTGGCTCAATTTCAACCTTGCCAACATGGCCGCCAAAAGCAGTTATTGCTTTTGTTGCCTTTATTTCTATTTTTTTTAAATCCACTTCCGGGCTCTCAGGCATAATTTTTAATGTAATTACTACTTGCGCCATAATAAATCCTCCTTGAGTTACAATAGTTACAATATACGAAAATTAATGTCTATCCCTATACAATAATTGTAAACAAATAAACCTTAATTTGGCCCGTCAAAATTGCAGTTTGGACAGATATATTTTGTTGCTTTTTCTCTGCACTCTCTGCAACGAATTATTTCATATTTTAGGCAACTAGGGCATTTAAATCTTGCCAAACCAGATTTACTAGTTATTTTTCTGTTGCAAGATGTGCATTTTAGCTCTGTTTCACTCATCTAAATTCCCTCCGTATGCTGATATTTATAGTAGTTTATGATAATATTACACTATTAACCACAATATCACTACTATTTTATATGTAAGATTTATCTTCTCCTTAAAAATGTTTTGGGTGCTATATAAGAAAAAAGGCGTTCTTTGCTAAGCCCAATCCATTACTTTTTCATTACCATTTTGTAAGTATTACAAAAGTATATAAATATATTAATATAATAAAGGCTTTAAGATAGCTTAAAGTATATTCGTTAGCCCTATTTTATGAATAATAATGTATGAATAATTGTTAATATTAATATATAAAAATGGTGATATTTGTGGCAAAAGATGATTTACCAGAGCCTCCTGCTCCTCCAATTGGCCTTTCTGAAGGAAGGAGAAATGGTTTATTTTCAAGATTATTCAGTAAGAAGAAAGATGTTTTTAGTGAGATAAAAATTGAGCCCATATTAACTTCTGAATTGGATTATGAAGAGAAAAAAGGTTTGGCAGAGCTTGAAAAAAAAGAAACCTTAGTAAAAAAGCATATCTCTAAAGAGCAGGGATTTCTGCATATTACCAAACAAAAGATACTTGAAGCAACAGGCAGAGTAAAAAGCGAAAGGGATGTTGATAAAATCAAAGAGCTGTTAAAACATAAAACCCTTATTATTGATCAAAAAGAAAAAAGAGTAAATGAAATAAAAGCATTGCTTAAAAGACAGGAACAAACATATTTCTTGTCTAACATTCAATTGAGCAAGGATAAAAAAGATGCTCATGCAAATTTAAAAAAACTCCAGGAATCAGAAAAAAAGCTGATTAAAAAAGATCTTTTAGTAACCCAAAGATATGCGCATATCAAGAAACATGAACAAGAACTTGAGGAAAAAGCTGAAAAACTTCACAACTGGGAGCATAATCTGGTTAAAGAAAGAAAAGAGCTTAATGAAGCAAATGAATTGCTAAAAAAAGAAGAAGATTCTATAGTGAAAAAAATTGATTATTATATCTCATTAATGAAAAAAGTCCATGCTGAAGAGCTGAAAACAAAAAAATTAGCAATCAAAGCAGTAAATATGGAGAAAAAGTATCAAAGATTGCTTGAAGAAGAGCAAAAAATGAATACTATTCGGCAAGAGCTTGCTCAGAAAGAGAAGATTCTTCAGTCAAGAGAACAAAATGTAATGGCAGCAGAACAGGATGTTGCAGACAGCAGGAAAAAGTTAACAAGAGAACAAAATGCACTTATTGGGAAAGTTGCGGAATTAGAGACAGTTAAACAGGAGATTGACATAAAACAAAGGAATTTATCTAAACATTCTAAAGAGATAAATGAAAAGGCAGCAAATCTAACAGAGCTGGATAACAAATTATCATTAAAATCAGCTGGTATTGACAGAAAAACCCAACAATTGTGGGATGAAGAACAAAAACTAAGCCAATTAAAAGAAGAAATTAATGAAAAAAATGCACAGCTTAAATCAAGCGAAAAAAACTTATTGAAACAACAAGAAGAAATCAAGGAAGATAAGCGATTATTGGATAAAGAGCAGAACGCGATAATTCTAAAAGTTGCAAAGTTAGAGAAAACAGAAAAAGAGTATGAACTAAAGGAAAGGCAGTTCACTAAGATGTCAAAAGAGATGAATGAAAAAATAGCTAAAGCAGAAAAGCTTGAGCAGAAATATCAGCAGCTTTTAACAGAAGAGCAGAAATTAAAAATTATTAAGAGCGAGCTTGCTCAAAAAGAAATGGATTTAAACTTGCAGGAAGAAGGTGTTATCAAAGCAGAAAAAGATGTTGCTGATTCTAAAGCATTGCTGAATAAAGAGCAAAGTGCTATAATTGTCGAGGTTGCAAGGCTTGAAAGAGTAAAAAAAGAAATCTCTTTGAAGCATAAGGAAGCAATAAGGCTTTCTGAGGAAACAGCGAGAAAAGAAAAAGAGCTCAAAAGAAGAGAAGAATATTTGTTGCCTTATGAAGAAAAAGCAAAGGCAATAGAAGAAAAGCTGAAAATGAGAAAACTTGAATTAAATGAGAAGGAAACCAAGATTAATTTAATGCTGGAAGATGCACAGGCAAATAAGGCAATGGTCGGCAGGGAAGAATCTGCATTCACACAAACATTATCAAAGATAGAGTCTGATAAAAAATTAATTGCTGAGAAAGAAAAAGAAGTTTTAAGCCTTGTTAATAGTATGGAAAAGGAAAAGCTAGCTATTGCCAAAAAAGAAAAGCATTTGGATGCCAAGCTGGAAGAGATAAAAAGAGCAGACGCTGAGCATCACAAAAAGATAATTCATATTAACGGACTCATGTCGAAATTAAATGCTAAAGAAAATACGGTTAACAAAGGTTTGGAAGATTTGAAAAGGGTAAAATATCTTCTTGCGAAAAAGAAAGAGCTTGAAGAAGTAAATGAAAGACTGCAGAGAAGAGTAAGCGAATTGTTTGGCAAGGTAGAAGGTAAATATCTAAAGGGAGGAAAGGAAGGGCAAAATTCATATACTAAATCTGAGGCAGAACAAAATCTAATTAAAAAACAAATGGCAAAGAAACAAAAAGAATGGACTAAAGACTTAAAACTGCCGCCTGTTAAACTTGCTCAAATGAACAGTATATTAGGCAAGCTTAGCGCAGAAATAAGCAATGTCACGGACCTTATTGAGAATGGAATGCATGACGAGGCATATGCCAAACTTAAGAAGCTTAAAGAGTATTATCAGAAATTGCCTGAACAAGGGCAGCATAAAAAAAGAATGTATTATGTAATTCTTGAGCTGGAAAATAAGCTGAAAATGGCAGAGGTTAGTGTTAATTGAAGATTTGTATTTGTTTAGGTTTGTAACACTGTTGGAATTTATGTTAGTTATTCTTGATAAAAGTCAAAGTTTAATGCAACGCTCAGACGAAGTACAAAAAATCCAAATAAGACAGCAGGCGATAATTTTATATAGTATATATTTATTACCCTCTCTATGGAAGAATTTTCAAATAAACTAGTGGCTGTATTGAATGAAAAAATTGAAGTCGGTGTAGCTATGAATACTCTAGCCCACATGATAGTTGGTCTTGGAGCAAGTGTAGAGAAGAAAGAAGAGTTAAGATTAACTGACTATGCTGACGCAGATGATAATAGCCACGCAAATATTTCTGAAATTCCGTTTATAGTTCTTCAAGCAAGAAATTCCAACCAGCTAAGAATATTGAGACAAGCACTAATACAAAATAATATCAAATTCGTTGATTTTACAAATACCATGACGATTGGAACGTATCAAGAACAAATAGAAAGAAGCAAACAGACTAAAGAAGCGGATTTGGAATATTATGGAATTGCGATATTTGGTGATTGGAATACTGTTTCTGAATTGACAAAAAAATTCTCCCTTTTCAAGTGAGCCTGTTCGCTTATTTAAACTAACTTACGTTAAATTACAGATATTATCTTATTCTCTTTGTCTACATTAAACTTTTTTTTTAGGAATAGTTCAGTTGTATAAATATTTGTCAAAGTATGATTGCTTATTTCACTTACTTTTATTTTTCCGCCGACAATTCCTAAAACAGGAATAAGGTTGTCTGCCAAATGAACATCAACAGGCGCTTTTGAATTAATTTCATTAACTAATTTCTTAGCTACTTCTTTGCCAACCTCTTCGCTGGAAACTCCTTTTTCTCCCAATCCATCGCTCCCAAGCCTGATTATATTGTCAGCATTATCCTTGAAAATTGCCCAAAGTGTTATGCATGTGCCTATTGATAAAGTATCATTGTATTCTGCGCTGATATTAATAAGATTTCCATTTAATTTTTCTGATAAATACTTTTTTGCGCTGTCGGCCTGACGTTCTGCAACCTTTGCATTCATTAATTCTTTTGAAGCAAAACTTCTTCCTGAAATATGAACTAACTCGCCCTGCTCAATCAGGTTTATTTCTGGAAACTTTTCAAGCTTGTATGGCTTGATTTTTACTTCAACTTTTCCATTGCCTTTTGGATAAAAACCGCGCTTTAAAAGATTTAATTCAATCTTTGCATATCTGCTGAATTGCGGGATAATAACCTCTTTCAAATAATCAAATAACGGCGACCATTTAGTATCTGTTCCACCAATTATGGTTAAATGTGTTCTTTTGCTTCTAAGAACAAGGCAGGGCAGCAAAGACTGAAGCACAAGTGTTATCGAGCCAGCTGTGCCAATATCTATGTCTAATTTTGATTTAACAATCTCAGCAGGAAAAAAGTCTAATTTAGTTGAGCCAAGCTCTGCGCCGATTGCCTTTGCCTTATTATTTGTCAGCTCTAAAAGCGCTTTTATGCAGTGTAAATGCTGCGCTTTTAATCCTGGCTGTGATCTGTTTTGGCGTATTTTATCTATTGTGAAAGGCTTTTGCGTGAATATGGATAAGGCTAAAGCTGTCCTGAGGATTTGGCCGCCACCTTCATTGTGAGAACCGTCGAGTTTGACTAATTCATCCATAAAATATAAAGAAAACAAGGTAATATAAAAAAGTTGAGAAAAAAATGCTCTTTTTGCGTTGTTCTTAAAATTTAATATCTCTATTTGCTATTATTTGTTTATATCTTAATATACTAATATTTTCTACTGGTCGAGTTGTATACTCCATTTATTAAGGATTATTGATGCTATATTAATAAATTTCGATTTTTAGGAGGCAAATAATAGTATGTATACTGTCATTTGAAAGGATTATGAACAAAAAATAAATGAGAAATTAAGAAAAAATCAAGACATGAGAAAACAAAAATTTTTCTCTCAATGCCCTCTTAATTTAGCCACGCATGCTTCTAAAGCTTTAATCTTCGAAATTGGGCTACTACAAAACTTTTCAAAGTCTTGACGAGCATACTCTCGAGCATAGTCTCTGCTCTTTGGTCTTTCACCGTAAGTATCACGTTTGCTTGTAACAGCATTGGCTTTACAGTCCATATATTTTTGAGATTCTTGAGTAATTCCTAACTTAGGAGCTTCGTCTTCATCTAGTTGATAACATTCTCTAAACTGTTCGTAAGGTGCAAGATGAGATAATTGCTGATTTACATCCTCATAGTCTTGTTGTGCTTTTGTACATTCTAATGCCTTTTCTTTTTTTATTCTCTCTAAAGCACATAAATCTAATATTGATTTAATATATCTCATCTCTCTGTCTAAAGATTGAGTATATTTTTCCTTAGTTAAGTCGCCCTTCCAAAAAATATGAAATTCTGAGCGATAATTAAAAAAACTATCCCTTGCTTCGTTTAATCTTATAGCGTATTCAGTAGCCTTTATATCCAATTCACCTCTATACAAGGACTCAATCTCTCCTTGTTTTGCAGGATATTCCTTTTCTCCACATCCACCCAACGCTAATGCTATAATACTACCTACAATAGTTCCCAAGTTTCTTAATGATTTCATTTTTTCACCACACTTAAACGTTTCTTGCTCTACTTTTTATATTTTCTTATGCTAACAGTTTTAGTTTTACTGTCCCATACATTATGTTAACACACTTATCCTAACATCTTTATTAATACAGCAGTAAGGAATACAATCAAACCCATCAATAGTACAAACCCGCTGATTAACAGTGCCATGTATGTGCTTGATTGGCTAAATGATGTTTTAATTTGTTTTGTTTGTGTGCTGTCTGTGTTAACATTAGATTGTGTTGCCTGTGTTTGCGGCAAAGGCAATGTGTTTGAAGTTATTAACTCAACTTCTTCTGTGCTTTTGTCATTTTTTGTAACTTTGTTATTATTCACTGTGTTGTCAACATAATCATAGCCTTCATCAACAATGTTTTCACTGTTGTCTACAACATCTTCTGCGTTATTATCTTTGTAACATGTTTGTGACTCGCCGTTTTTTACACAGCTTATTTTCTGTTTTAATTCCTTTATATCTGTTTTCAAGTTATCTACATCGTCAACTAAACTGTCAACAACTGTTCCTTTAAATTTTGAAACATCATCATAAAGTTTGTCTACATCTTTGTAAAGAGCTTTTAGGTCATCTGTGATATCCTCAACTTCACTGTCGTCATTTTTCTTATTTGCATCATCAAGGTCACTTTTTAAATCTGTGTATTCCTTCTTGTAATTATCATACTTGTCTTCATATTCATTTAACAGCTTCTGGTCTTCTGCTTTCTGGTCTACGACTGGAGGAACAACAGGAGGAACTACTGGTGGGATAACTGGAGGAACAACAGGAGGAACAACTGGGTCGTCATTAGCGCCATTGCCGTTATCTCCGTTGCCGTTTCCATTATCGTTTCCGTTGCCATTATCTCCGTTATCATTAGCGCCATTTCCATTGTCATTATTATCTTGATTGCCTAATCTGCTATCTTTTGGATTATCGTTTGTATTATCATGGCCATTACTACCATCATTGCTGCCATCACATACTTTATCTTGAGCTAGCAAAACAGAAACATAATTCATCAGCTTATTCTGCTTGTTTAGTAATTCATCTAAGTTTACAACTAAATTTTGTTTAAAATACTCTTCATAGAATGCTTTTTTGTCATTCTTTGGCGCGTGTACTTTTAAAACATCTTCTTTTAATTTTTTAATATCTTTGCCAAGCTGAATAACATTTGCTCTTAACTCTTGTATGTTTTCCTTTGAGCAAACAATATCTTTATGCTTAGATTGTGATGCATGTGAATATAATTTTAATGTTGTATACTCGCTGTTGTAGCCGTTATAAATATTTTCCAAAATACTATATCTTTGATAATACTTAGTAAATGGGCTTTGGTTAATCTCCGGCAAAGCCATTGCTGCACTAATTGTTATAGTGAACAATAACAGTGTCAAAACAACAACTGCGTATTTCTTAATGTTCCTATTAACAATCTCTTTATTTTTATTAACAATATCATTTAATGTGTTTAATATTTGTTTTATCATTCTAATGCCTCCATTTGCTGTAATTTGAACTTAAAATCATCTTAACCCCTAAAAATACACTCTTTTTAAGTGATAAATCTGTTTGTATATTTAAATATTTCGGTTTTTATCACTATTAAGTCTTGAAAAAGCAATAAATCTGTTAAACCATCAAATTTTGGCGTTTAACAGTTTATTAGCGTTTACTAAAGAAATCCCTTTTAAGTAAGTATATTAATAGAACAATAGTACAAACACTTATCACACTATCAGCTATATTAAACACAGGCCATATTCTAAAATCAAGAAAATCTATTACATGGCCATAAGTAATCCTATCTATCAGGTTGCCGATGGCTGCGCCGATTACCAACGAAAAGAGGATTTGCTCTGTTTTGTCAAATTTATCATATAAATACAGCAATGCGCCTATTATTATTAATGAAAGCCAGATAAATAGCATATTATTGTCTTTGAAAGAGCCAAATAATGTACCTGTGTTTGTAATATATGTTAAATGAAAGATGTTGGGAATTATTGGTATGGATTGGTTTAGCTGCATGTAATAAATTACTAATATTTTGGTTAACTGATCCAAAAATATGACTATCAGCGGAAGAATTAATAAGTACTTGTAATATTTATATCCTGATTCCAATTTGTATTTTGAATCCATTTTCTATACTATCATCCCCAAGATTTATATATTTAATTATCTAATTACATTTATATTATTGAAATATTGAAATAAACTAAAATATGGCCAGAAATAAAATTTAATCTTGTCAAACTTAATATTATCAAAATATTGGTGAAAAACATGCGCTGTCCAAAATGCTCATCAACAGATGTAAAGGTTATTAATTATCTTGGTGCAAAGGTTAAGCTCTGCAATAAATGCGGCTATGATGAACGAGATGTTCTTGAGCAATACCCTTCTGAAAAAACAAGCCAGAAAGCAAAGGGCAGATATAATGTGTATAAGAGCAGGGTTTGAGCTTAAAAGGTAGGTGTTTCTCTCAAATAGTTTTTCTATCATTATTCATACCATCAAATTAGTCAACTTCCTTTTTTCTCCTCTTTTTTAGTCAAAATGTTTATATACATTGGATGTCTACATATATCTATCAATTTCGAAGTAGATAATATTCTTTTAACTTTGCGTTATTAAAAAAACATTAAAAAAAGCGTTGTTTGTCAATAAAGCTGAATTTATCAATAATACTTGTTAAGGTGGTTAAAATAGGCAGCAATGATATAACATCTAAAATTGGTGATAAGAGACCAAAGTTAGTTAGTGTAAGCTCTAAACCACAAGAAGAGGCACCCTCTGGCTCTGGAATAGATGTAAGAACAGATATAAGAAAAGGAGAAACAGCTGTAACTAAAGGAATTGGAGAACATCCTAATGAACATTCTATGGACAAGGAATCTTCAGTAGATGACTATGTTTTAACAGAAAAAGATAAACAAGGATTAGAATATGAACAGGGATATCATGCTATCAAAGATTTCTATGCGCATGAAATAGCGATGAGGGATGGAAATCCTGTAGCTCCTAAGGAGAGAGACTACTGTCAATTATGGAAAGTTTCTGATACATCTGAATATGCTATCTTGATTGAATATTGTGTTAAAACATGGGGTGTTTTTACTTCAAAAAAGAAAGCAAATATCAGCAGTTCAACATTAGAAGTGCTTGCAAACGAAAAGAATAGTACAAAAATTCATGATGTTAAGATGGATTATGAAAGCAGAGGAAGGCTAAGAGCTCTTATAGATATTTCTTTAATTGTGTTACATATAGGAGATATTGAAAAATCTGATGCAATGGTTTTACTGAGAAATACTTATTTGGCATTATATGTTGCAGTGGGAAAAATTAGTGGCTCTGATGCAAAATACCTTGCTAACCTTGCCATGCTCAGAAATACTCCAGAAGTAACAAAAGAGTGGAGTAGAATAAGAAACATATATCGTTGCGACAGTTCTGCTTCAACAAATTTATCTTTGCCTAGCGCATTAGTTTATGAACGAGAGAAACCCCATTTAACACAACAAATTCAAGCACAACTATCTTCAGCAGAAACATCGAATAGAAATAAATAAGTTATTTTATATTTTTTTCTTATAACTTGCAGTAATTTACCACTTTTTCTGCCGTATCTCGTGCTCTATTGTAGCTAATCTTTGATTCATTGCATCAATGCCTGCTTTTAGCGCATCTAATTTCGCAGAAATAACTTCCATGTTCTTTTCCATGGAATAAGCCTTTGAGCCAAAACCTTCATCTTGAGATACTATAACTGGTTTCTCATATTGTGCTTGGTGAAATTGTTGTGCAGGCTGTTGAAACTGTTGCGTAGATTGTTGTGGATATTGCTGATAACCGCGAGATGGTTGAGCAGTCTGAGGCTGTGTCCATGCATTGTCCATTCCTTCTGTTTGCAAACCAAGGGTGTCTCTTCCTAAACCAGCTGTATCTCTGCCTAATCCTAAATCTGTGCCGCTTAGACCTCCTAAATTTTGGTCTTCTAAACTTAGCCCTTTGCCTATGTCGCCGAACTCATCAGATTTTTTCCAAAATTTCAGTTTATCGAAAAAGCCCATTTTACCCTTTTTTATGAAATTTTTATTGTTTTTATAATATTAAATTATAAGGCTATTTAAATATGTTTATTAACTTTGGAGTGGGTATGTGCTACACCATTAATTATTTAAACTTAATTATTCTTGAATTTTTATTATGTGGACAGCTAAACTAAAGATGAAGCATAAGGAATCCTGGGCATGTAAATGCGCAAGAAAACATAATATCACTCTATATGGTTATCCGCTGACATTCTATAACGACAAGAATAAGGATTACATTACTTCTTACCATGTGATTTATGGAGATGAGAAGAACAAAAAGGCTTATCTTGATGAAATAAAGTCATTGAAACAAATGAAATATATTGATATTGAAGGTGATCAATACATCTTTTCTTATTATGTTCCCAAAAAAGAAACAAGATTATTGAGGAATGTCGTTCCCGGATTGATATTCAGTAAACCAATAGTGATAAAGCCAGACGGATGGGAGTATGTTGAGGTTGATGCAGAAATAGAAGGGATTGTCAGAAGAATATAGATTATGCCTTATTTGTATTCTTCATATACTTTTTTTACACTCATTTCTCAATATGCACTCTTCACATCTCGGCTTTGTTGCGCAGTATCTTTTTGCATGCTCGACGAGTAATGCGTGATATTCATTGAAAAGTTCTGTATCTTTCTGAGGATTGTTGGTTGATAAATTGCTCATGAATAATTCCTGCAGCTCTTCATACTTGACATCTTTCTTGCACAAACCTAGTCTAGAAAAGATTCTTTTTGTATAAGTATCAATCACAAAAATAGGTTTATTAAATGCGTAAAGAATAATCGAGTCAGCTGTTTCTGGACCAACCCCTTTTATTTTCAGAAGGATTTCGCGCAGTGTTTTGACGTCAAGCTTCTGAAGCATTGATATTGGCGTTGCTTTCAGGAACTTTGCCATAATCTTCAATCTTTCAGCCTTTTGATTATGATAACCAGAGCTTCTGATACATTCTGCTAATGCGTTATGCTGGTGAGCAAGTATTTTATCTATATCTATTAATTTGTTTTCATTTAAACAGGTTAATGCTTTTTCTACGTTTTTCCACGAGGTGTTTTGCGTCAGAATTGCGCCTTGGCAAATTTCTAAGAATTGTTTGTCTGTCTTTGGATAGGAATAATCACCTTTATGATATTCAGGCTTAAGTTTACCGTCGGAAGTTAGAGGCCACCAGCCTTGGTGACCATACTCTTTAAGCATTATTCTATAGATGTTTTCAAATTTTTTTTTGATGTTTTTTTTGCTCATTTTGAGATAATCTCATGCGTATTTTACGCAGAGTTATTGTTCAATTATTAATTTTGCTTGACTAAGAATATTTTTTGTTAACTCCAATAACTCATTGTATACATCTTCCTTTAGTTCGATTTCAGTTCCATACTGATATTCTTCCCTGATTTCAATGCTGGTTTTTTCAGAATGTTCAGTATGTTTTTCCTGTAATTCAAGATCTGTTATCTTATCAAGCAATTTCTTATCAAAATTTAGGTTCCCATCTTCAATTAATTGAAAAATCAAAGCAAAAGTACATTCCTGATTCCTTGATTCATAACCAAATTTAGCAATAATTGCAAGCAATGAGTGATACATAGTATAAAACAATGTGCTTGCAGTCAAATCTGTAAAATTACCTCGCTTTAGATGAAATGTTGCTTTTAGATAATGATCTGCTTTTTTAATATGTGCCCTAGATTTCTCTAAATCCTGCTTTATTTTAACTAATCCGCGATGTGTTCTGTTTTCTGTTAATTCTCGCTCTGCTTTATTCAGGCACCATTTCACTTTATTTTCTATCATAGTCACTTTAACACCTCAAAAAAAATATCTTCTCCTTTAACCAATATTCCTTTGATAGCATTTAGCACAACTTTATCATTTTTTTTAATATTTTTCTTTAAATCATTAATTGACTGATAAATTGGATGTATGTGCTTAACATTCATCTCATTTAATTCCCCAATTTCCTTTTTCAGCTTATTGAATTTTTTCTGGTTTGTTACAAGCAAAACATCAATATCATTTGCTTTCTGTTTTTTTGTTAGAACAGAGCCAAATAACAGGACTAAATCTGCATTTTTTATATTCTGGAGCTGAGAAGCCCACATTTTAGTAAAAGAGTCTGCATAAAGTAATTCTCTTTTCAATAAGAGCTTGGCAAAATCCTTTGCATAATCACTTTCAAAATTGAATTTGTAAAATGTTGCTTTGCCAAGCTGCTTTGAGGTTAATATATTCTCTTTCTCAAGTTTTTTTGCTATCTTCAGAGCACCCATTGGTGTAATCTCCATATCTTTTGAGATATTATTAGCATTATAATCCTTTTCAGGACTTTTCAATATCAAGAGGGCAAACTTCATTTCATAGTTTGTTATGTCTTTCATTTAAACTCACAGTTTATATGTATAAACTTGAAGTTTATATAGTTTTTGGTTTTATCCCCTTTTTAAGCAATAATAATCGAGAAAACAGATGAAGATTGGTTCACAGAACATTTAGCAGGATTTGGTAGAAGTTAATTAGTTTGTTCATTTTACTAATACACCTAGTTTTTCCACCATCCATACCATTCCCTCTGTATCCAAACAACAATACTCCAATAATGCTTTCCTGACTTTCTTTTTGTCTTTAGCATCACCATAAGTTATATCTAAAAAAGATAAGCTGGCTTCGCCTCCATCACTTATCTCTAAACCATCATATCCTTTGCCAACTAATGCAGGAAGAACATCTTTGATGCTGCAACTTCCCTGCTGTTTTGGGCTGTAATATTGGAATGCTCTGAAAGGTATAATCAAGTCAATAACTCTTTCCAATACATTGTCAATCCATTGTTTGTATTTAGGAAATGTTTCAGCAAATTCCCTTAGCCTTGCTTCTTCAAACACCTTGTTGTACACAATAATGCTTCCATTATCACCAAGGAATTTTTTTAACTTTTTTAATAACTTTGGCCTTGGATCTTCTTTGCCATCTGCTAAGAAATCATAATGCTTTACTTCTTTACCATTATCAACATGTAAACTAAACTGAAAAGTTATCTGCTGGTAAGGGGTTGTGCCGTCAAATAAAGGAACAGCAGGGTTAATTGTTTCAAAATCCAAATAATATAAAGGATATTTTAAAGTTTTCAGAAATTGTTGAATTGCTTTTTTATCAATATATGGTCTGCCTGTTTTTTCACATTGTTTTTGTATTTGCTGCAGGGAGTTTAATTTAAAATCATCAGGGATGTCTTTTATAGCAACTATTCCATCATCAAACAGCTTAAATGCATTTTTTCCAATACGATATAAATCAAAAACACAGTTTTTGGGCAGGAACTCCCAGCATTGTTCTATTAATTGGCATTTATAAGGATATTTGCAGTTCTCATTTATTGTTATCTCTGGACATTTTTTGCTGGAAATAATATTTAACATGTTTTTTATTCTCTCTTGTATGCCTTCAATTGCCTCATCAACCTCAGCGGTTATATCTTCCTTAATAAAAAGCCCGTTTGGATTAATCTCTCTTTTCTTTACATATTTATTATTAATATGCATAATATAGCATTTCCCAATCTTTAGTCCAGCTTTTTCATAGCAGTGTTTCTGGAATGCAACATCATGTATGTTTACATCCTTTACTTGAGTACCACTTTTTACTTCAATAATATCCCATACATATTTTCCAGCAGGATTAAGTATATCTGCCCTTGAATAAAGAGGTTCGACTAGAAAACCTGCTTCAAACAAAGGCTTTCTCTTTACCAACAGCTCCTTTGTTTGCTTGATATTAACCATGAAATCATCCTTTGGTATATCAATTCCTTTAGAAAATAGCTTTTTTGCATATTCACCAACTAATTTACCCTGATCAAACATGTATTGCGTTGCCTTGTCTGGCTTAGGAATATTTTCTTTATCGTTAACAGCCATCCATAAGTACTTAAAGCACTGCAGACCGATTAGGTATTTGGATTTGGTTAATAGTTTATTATTCATGTTAAATCATTCAAAATAGTTTTTTGCTATTTTGTTCTCTAGTAACGTTTTATTTCCGCCGATTTCACTGGTTCTACCATAAACAGTTGAGGCAATCGCTTAATTCATAACGTCGACAAAAAAAATTATTGAAGACGACAAAAGAGATGCAAAAGCATAAAAAGCCCATTTTATCGTCAATAAGATGATAAAAGAGGTGTACTTTTTATGCAAAATAATGAAGATTTTCTACCTTTAAAAAGCCTTTTTGATACCTTCGATTGGGTACCAATAACACAAATATTAGGCAAATCGAGGTTTTCACGTCGTGGAAGAAAAAAAGTGTTTAAATCTGTAAATTTATTTCGTGCATTTGTTTTAAAATCGTATCTATCGATAGATGATAACACTAGTTTAGTAAAAAGGTTGAAAGAAAATAAAGCATATCTTGAATTTTGCGGGTTGACCAAAGTACCAAGCCACGATGTTTTAAGCAAGTTTGAAAAAAAATATTGTTGCAAATTTTTAGACATTTTTGAATTACTCGACGATATTTTAGAGAAAAATAATGTATTTGAATATGATGAAATGAGTTTTGATGGAACAGACATTCCTGTTCTTACAAAAAATAAACAAAATCCTCATCGCTATCATTTTGGTGCAAAAAGTAACAGAAAAAAGTTTCATGGTTTTTGGTTGATGATTTTAGCGTCGGTAAAACATCAAATTCCTAGACGATTTACTATTGGATATGCAAGAGAAGGACAGATTAATTTAGCAAAAGAATTATTTAACCAAAAACAAATAGATGAAAGTAAAAATAATAATCTTATTATAATGGATGGCATTTTTGACTTTAAAGAAATGCATGAGATTATTATATCAATCCAACATAAAATTCCTTTAATTGCATATAACAAAAGAAGGTCAGTATTTCAAGAAAGAATAAATTTACCGTCGGAAGATTGGCATTTTGAATTAAATCCAATTTACAAAAATAATGAATTTGTTATTGAAGAATTTAAGAAAAGAACAAGCATAGAAAGGGTTAACAGCCACTCAAAAATGTACACACCAATTTGTTTGATACAAAATAAAATTAAGAAAAGCCATACGATAAAAAAGACAACTGTTGAAACAATAATTTGTTTTGCATTTATTCTTGAACAATTCAAATTATTATCTAAAATAAGAATAAAACAAGTTCAAAAAGAGTTGTCTTTATATAGCAACTGAATTTGGCAATTGCCTCACAGTTAGTCTTAT